>NZ_VFWS01000002.1:0-145059 GCF_006443065.1 Mesorhizobium sp. B1-1-5
TCGCGGCCCTCGTTGGAGCGCTTGGACCAGGCGGCGCCGATCTCGGCCTTGCCGACCACCACGCGGTGGCTTGGAGCGTTCTCGCCGCTGGCCCGGGTGTCGGGAACGATGCGCACGCCCTTGGCCTGGACGCTGAGGGTGACGATCTCGCCGGTGAACTCGTTCGCATTGGTCTTCTTGAAGGTGCCGATGGTAGCCATTTTCAGTCTCCGCTTTCTTCTTTCCGAGCCCGCACCATGCGACCTCGATGGCGATCGTGAGGCCAAAGGCGACCGCCGCTGCATCGCTTGCGACCGCAGCAAAGCGCAGGATGGCGCAGGCGCGCGTTTCTTGGTTGCGCGAGGAATGGGCTTCGCCCAGGGGAAGAAACGCGCGTCGCGCCATTGCGGCATAGGCGATCGAGGCTTCAGCCGTCCTTCGGCCAGATCAGCCCGTTCGAGAGGTCGTTGGTGCCCGCTGTGAAATGGAGAGACGGGGACGATTGGATCATCTGCGCCTAAGGAGAAGATGTGGACCCTTTCGCCGTGCAGATGTTACCGCGGCCCGACATGTGCAGCATCAGAGGCTGGATCCATCTGGCGATCGCGGATGAGATAGGACTCGCCTTCGCGTGCATGACTGGGTAATGCCGTTGCTGGCTGCTATCGAAGCTGGCCCAGACACGCGCTCCAAATACCGGCTTTTGCAATTGAGGGGCCGCATATAGTGGACGTCTCATATAGGGCCAAAACGGAACGTCCTCTTTCAGATGATTAAGATAGAAAAGCCGACATCGGCGGAGCCCAGTGCAGAAGAGCAACGTATTTACCGCTACGGTCGCGGGGACAAAGCGATCGACGACGATTCCACAGGGCCGACTGAAGAAAAAAGTTAGCAAGATGCGAACAGGGATGCCTCAATCCGTTCGAAAGCCGCATAATGAACGAATAAGCTTCTCAGCACTTCCGGCATACCACCGTGACCCCCTCAGCGACTGAGACGAGGCGAGTTTCGAGTTACACCGACGCGACCAAGTGCGTCCTCGATTTTCGTCTGTCCAGACGCCGCCCATTTTCGGTCACCTGCCGATCATTTGCCCCCACACGGTGGTCCCTTCTGTGGCCAGGATGAAACACGTAGAACGAGGGCATATGACGAAGTACAGGGTAGTTGATCTTGTCATGGCAGCAACGGTGATCCCTCTGGATTGCGCAATGCGCGATCTCCGATTGAAGGCGAGACCGCCTGTTTCTCCGCGTCGCATCCGCAAACGGCAAAGATCATCCACGCCTCGACGATGTGGAGGCTTTTTTGGCTAGCCGGCATTGTCCGCTCGGGACGCCTGACTTCAAACAGGAGGAAGGCAGACGAACTTTGTTTGCAATAACATGGTCGGAGGGTACCTTGATACCTACTCTTGGGAAGCCGCAGCTCTGCGAGCCTGGGCCGTCATGGTCACTTGCTCAGTCCCTATAAAACCCCGATACGGCGAGCAGCGTCGGATTGCTTCGAATGCAGATCGAACGGCCTCTTCTGCATCTCTAGGATTGAACTCCAAAATCTTGATAGCCGAGACGTTTCCATCGTCAAAAGTTACGTCAAAATGCACGCTGAAGTCGCGGTTGAATCCTGCAGGCAATGTCCAACATCTTGACGCGGCCTCCGCAACCCCAGGTCCGGCGGTCGCAGGGAAGGCCATGAACAAGGTCAGGGCACTGACCAGATTACGCATTCCAACCGGCCACTTAGGACGGCCTGAAATATTCCAAGTCACTTGTAGGAGATGACGCGAACGTTGCACGCCTGGCATATTACGGGGTCCTGTTCGCATTAACGAACGACACCAGGAGGATACTGGCGCAGGGCCGCGCCTCGAACGAGCTTTAAAGTCCGATAACAAATTGAGCAGATCGTGCCCGCGACCAGCCCAACGTCGGTCATCGTGGCGGTGATTGCAAACCTGAACCATGCGTTCCTCTCCATGAGATCGCTGCGCCGTTTGACCTGGCGTCGGGAGAATTTTGCGTTGAAGCTGCGACCAATGTCCTGAGGTCCGGATGAAAGAGTCCTGAAACTATCGGCGGAACGCGATTCAACTCCCGAATCTCCGAGCGGTGGATAGCAGGAGCAGCGGTCCTCCCCGGAGCGCTACCGAGGGACGGCAGCGCCTCGATGGCGCCGCTTGCATGACGACTGTGACCAGCATCGTGAGCTGCGCGCCCACTCGGTAGACGCTCGGCGATCGCGATGAAAGCAGTCGGGCACGGTGCGCCGCACGGCGGCGAGCCGCCGAATAGGTAGCTCGGCGCGAGATTGAGGCGCCCGCAGCCTCTGGCCGCCGAGACGCGACGCCTTCCCATTAAGAGCCTCCACCATCGAAATGTGGCGGCCGATCGGCCCGATAAGCTTTCAGAACATTTTCAGCGTGCCTTCAGGACACGCGGATCGAACAGCGGCAGGCTGCTTAAACGACTGGAGCTCACCCCGGCCCGGACAGGCTCAGCGCAGAGGAACAGAGATATGTCGAATCTGCATCTCAACAATGTGCTCCTGTTTCCCGGTGCTCAACGGGTGCGCGAACAGGCTGAAACTTGTGTTGCACCACTGGAGGAAACACCATGAGCTGTGTCGCCGTCAATGGATTCCAGACAGGCCTTGCGCTCGGTATGGCCTCCATGGTCTCGGTCGGACCGAACAATCTGATGTTGATACGCGAAGGCCTGCTGCGCGGTCGGATAATGTTCGTGGCTAGCTTAGTCTGGGTAACCTATGTCGTCCTGATCGCGACCTCCTATTTGCTCGCCGGGTCGATCGCGGGCGCCGAGCCAGCGTTCAAGACAGTCCTTTCCTGGCTCGGTTTGGCGGCCGTGGCATGGTTTGCGCTGCAATCCTTTCGTGCCGCATCCGTTGCCGGCTGCATCGAGGATCGCTCCAGCAGGGATGCGATCGGCCGCTCATGCTTCGCCCGCGTCATGGGCGTGGTGTGCATGAACCCGCTAACCTATGTCGAGCTGCTGCTGGTGCCGGCCGCACTTGGCCAGTCATTCGCGGCCGGCGGCGCGAGGGTCGAATTCGTCACGGCGCTGATGCTGATGGCCGCGCTGTGCTGCTACGGCTATGCGCTTGGCGGCGGCATGATCGCCTCGCTTCTTCGTGGCCGGACGAATGTGCGCATCTTCGACCTAATCTCCGGCCTCATCCTCACCGGCATCACCTTGACAATGGCAGTCGGGCTCGCCGGCCGATGAGCGGCTTTCGGCGCCGCGTCGCCAGGTCCTAAACCAAGCAGCACTTGGCTCATTCCATCCCCCTTGCAGGAGATCGAGATGAAACGCACGACGGAATTCAAGGGCGCGCTCGTCAGCATCGGCTATGACGCCCGGAACGGCACGTTCCTCAGCATCGCCGAGGTTCATCAGTTCCTCGAAGTCGTCGAGGCGAAGAGTAACGCCTCGGACAAAGCCGCAGCGGTGGCGGGCAAAGGGGCGGAAGTCCATCGCGTCCGCCGCAAAAGCGCAGAAGTCGAATGTATGCCCGACATCGGCCAAGCCTCTCGGAACGCCGGCGAACTGCAGCAGACGCACTATCAAGAAATGATGCCGACCCAATGAACGCGAACCGCCCGGGCATACCGACGCGACAGGGGGAACCCGTAGTGAACATCCTATCGCATTTCGCCAAGAAGCAGACAGGCCTCGGCCAAACGAACCCAGTCGCCAAGGTGCTGCGCCGCACCGAGCAGCGGATGCGCGCCGCCCAACAGGTTTCGAACGCGGACGGGCCACGGGCGCCGCGGGAAGGGGCGGGTATTGACTGGACCGCGCGGACACTGCCGCGTCTGGCAAAGGCGGCGCGGGCACGCATGGCCGGTCCCGGTGGCTATTACAATCTCGGCAATGCGCTGGGGCTTGCCATGGGCATCGCGGTGCAGCTCACCTCAGGCAGCGCGGTGCACGGCACGGCGACAGGGGCGCTCTACGACTATTTCGCCGGCTCCGGCAGCGCGCTCGCGCTGACGCTGGCGACGTTGGTATTCTTCTGCAGTGGCGAGAGTTATCACCGCGCCTGGGTAGACCCCGGCGCATCCGACCAAAGGCTGAACCGGCTCGGCGACCTTTTATCCGCGGTCGGTGCAATTGGACTTGGCGCGGCGCTCTTCTTATCCGGCCAGCCACTCCTGGCGGCAACTGCGGGCCTAATGCATGCGTTTGGCAAGTTCGCCAGCGCGGCGCACCGGCCAGGCGTCCCCTTGTCCCTCGGATTGGGCTCAACCTGGCCCGCCGCTTGGCCAGATCCGTTCCGCAGCGCCGTGCTCGCCAGCCGGCTGCCGGCCATGCTGGCGGCCATGCTTTCCATCGCCAACGCCCTGCCCGGGGTGTGGTCCGGCGGCCAGACGCTCGCGCTCGCCGCGCCGCTGACGCTGCTGGCCTGTTATGCCCTGTGGGCCAGGGCCGACCTTATGCTGTTTGCCGGCCCTGGCACAGCTAGCTTGAATGAAGCTTGAGGAGATCGCCCGTGTTCGGGAGTGCTAACGAAGACAACAGTATGAGCGAACAACTACTTTATCCGCTGCAGATTAATATCAAAACCGTCGCAGTGTTCGGCGGCGCAAACCCCGGGAGTGACCCCCGCCTGAATATAGCTGCGGCGGCTCTGGGCAGTGAGATAGGAGCTGCGGGCATTCGCCTCGTGTATGGAGGCGGCAGCGAGGGATTGATGGGCGCGGTTGCCGCCGCTGCGGCCAATTCAGGGGGCGAGGTCATTGCCGTTGCACCGCAATTCCTGCTGGAACGGATGCGCATGCCGGGCGGCATCGCCCAGGTCATCGCAGTCCCCGACATGCACATACGCAAGCGGCTGATGTTCGACTACGCCGACGCCTTCGTTGCCCTGCCGGGCGGCATCGGCACGATCGAGGAACTGGCCGAGGTGATGACTTGGCGGAAGCTCAACCGGCACCAAAAGCCAATCCTTATGGCCAATTTTCTCGGCTTCTGGTCGCCTTGGCTGGCCTTGCTGGCCCATCTCGAGGAGACGGGCTTCCTGTGCGGCGAGGTATTGTCCGCCTGCCTCATCGCCGAACGGCCGGCGGCGATCCTGCCCATGCTGCAGCGCGGGGTCTCCTATGCGCAGGCGCCGCGAGCGGCGTGCGTTGCCGACGATCATGCGCATGCAAACGCAACGCCTTCACCAATGCCACAATTTGCTGCCAGCTCGATTGGGCATCCGGTCTGACCCTCACTTCACTTCAATTTCAGAACTAAATCAGCATCCGTTCAGGACACGACGGCCAAGCGCTGCGATGCTTCCGACAGAGAATATTGGACGAGGGCCGCGATGAACATCGCCCTTACTGAAGACCTCCTTGTCAAGATCGACTGCACGATCGATGACCCCGGCCCCGCGCCTGGGCTGCGATACATGGAGGATCACGACTATCTTGCGATCGGCAAACGGCTGCTTGCCGATCGACGCCGCAACGTCTGGGTATTCGCCTACGGATCGCTTCTGTGGAATCCGTGCTTCGAATTCGTCGAGGAACGTCCGGCAACCGTGTACGGTTGGCATCGGCGATTTTCCCTGTGGCTAACCCGGTGGCGTGGCTCGCGCGAACGGCCTGGCCTGATGCTGGCACTCGATCGTGGCGGCAGTTGCCGGGGTGTCGTCTACCGTTTGCCTGATCACAACATCGACCTAGCGATCAACCGGCTGCTGCGCCGGGAAATGGCGGCCAATCCGCCGACCAACGTTCCTCGCTGGGTGTCCGTCCGAAGCGCGGGCGGACAATTGCCGGCCATCGCCTTCGTCGCTAACCGGGCTGGCCCAGGATACGCGGCGGCGCTACCAGAGGAGACCACCGTGGAAATCCTGTCGCTTGCCGCAGGCCATATTGGCAGCTGCGCCGACTATCTGCGCAGGACGGTCCTTCAGCTCGAAATTCGCAATATTCGCGACGCAACGCTGTGGCGGTTGTAGGGCAAAGTCGCCGCCTACCTGGCCTCGCTGCCCACGCCCCTGCCGCCACCAACCCTGGAGGTCGACCATGCATGTGAAGGTTGAAGGACCATTCCCTCCGTCGATCATTGCGAGGGAGGAGGTGCATCGGATTTTGTCGACAGGCAGCGTTGAATTTTGTGGCGGTGAAGCGGTGCAGATTCTGCACTACCTTGACGCTTTAACACCTCGCGACCAAATGGCGCTCTCCGGCGAAGCACATCGGGGGCTGTGGCGGCGCCTTGCCGGACTTTTCAGGCCAGCCTCTATCGCACCGGCGTCCGACGGGCTTGACCTTTACCGTCCTATGAGGCTCCGATGATCGCAGCGCGATCAGGCGCAGCGATGGTGCAGGTGCTTGGCACAACAGATCGGCAGCGCAGTTCTCGATCTCGAACGCGGCACTTTACGGCGCGACGGCGAGATCGTGCCCATCAGACCAAAGACGTTTGATTTGCTCGCCTTTTTGGTGCGCAACCCAGGGCGCGTGCTGAGCAAGGACGAGCTTTTCGAAGCGGTCTGGCCCCGCTCCACGGTCACCGAAGACTCGCTCACCCAGTGCGTTCGTGATGTGCGCAAATGCCTAGGCGATGAGACGCAGTCGCTGATCCGCAACGTTCCTCGGCGCGGCTACATATTCCAGCCCGCCGACGGCGCCTTGTCGATATCGCCTGCATCGGCAGCAGTTGAAGCCATACGAGCACCTGAGCCAATGGTCGCTATACTGCCGTTTCGGGTTAGCGTTGCGGATTTGGCAGCAAAGTCGCTCTTTGATGGCGCGGTCGAGGAGATCATCAACGCGCTTTCCTACTTCAAAACCATTGCGGTACTTGCGCGTCATTCGGCCTTCGCGCTTGCCCAATACTCCGACCAGGACGTCTGGGCGACCGCAGCGCGCCTCGGGGTGGACTTTGTTGCCGGAGGCACCGTTGAGAGTTTCGACGACGGATATCATGCGCGTGTTGTTCTGTCGGAAACAGCGTCCGGCCGGCAGGTCTGGACGCAAGCATTTTCATTCAAAATGAGCGAAATCTTCGCGTTTCAAAAAACCGTTGCGCGGCGGATCGCGGCGGCGCTGGTCGCCAATATCGAGAGCGCGGCCATGCGGCGTGTATCTCCTGTAGCTGCCGCCAATGTCGAGGCTTACGTCCATATTCTGCGTGGCATTGCGCTGCTGCGCAGTTATGGCGAGGGGGTGAACCAGCAGGCGCGCGACCATTTGCTGAAGGCGTTGGAACTCGATCCGGATTCGGGGCTTGCCCACGCCTATCTCGCTTTGGCGGATACGATCATAGGTGGGTATCTCAGCGCCCCACAGTCTGTGCTTGATCAGACTCACAACCGAGCCCTGCACGCCATCGGCCTCAGCCCCGACGAGGCACGATGCCACCGGATTTTGGCTTTGATCCTCCTTTATCGGAACGACTTCGAGGCTGCGGCGCAGCATTTCGTTCGGGCGCTGGAACTCAACCCCTACGATGCCGATACGTTGGCTCAGACCGGCTTTTTCCACGCGCTTTGTGGAAATGCCGAGGCCGGCTTGGCACTTCTGGACCAAGCGATCCAACTTAATCCGATGCACCCGCATTGGTATTATTTCGACAGGGGGGAGGCCCTGCTTATTGCGGGTCGCTACAGGGAAGCCGCTATGTCGTTCTCCTGCTTACCCCTGAAGAGTGTGTGGTATTGGGGTCGGCTCGCGGCATGTCATGCTCTCGACGGGGATATCGAGAAGGCGCGGTCATGCGCCAAAACAGGAAGCGAACTCGAGCCGAGTTTGACCGTAGAAGCGATCGTTGCAGACTTTCGCCTGGTGCGCTCGGAGCTTCAGCAACGAATACGATCTGCTCTCGAACTTGCTGGCTGGGAGAGCTAACGAGAATCCAATTCGATGCCTCCCCAAAGGTGTATGCGAAGTGATGATCAGATGAGCCGCAGGTGAGTGACGCCACAAAGGAATCCAATCCTACGTCAGTCTGGAATACCCGCGCGCAACAGAGCGGTCAGATACCGTTCGAAGAATTCCACTTTCCTGAAAGTTCCCGTGCTGCGATAGAGACTTACCGAGAAGCCTGGGGACACGCGAAGCAGTTTCTGTGCAATCTCTCGTGCGCCATCAATGTGGCCGAGTTCGACAAGCGCGAAAACAACAATCCTATAGCAGGTCGCCCAGGTGGGGGCTGCATCGATCGCCTCGGATCCGACGGATAGGGCATCGCCATATCGCCCCGCGATCATGTGGGCCGTGGCGATTCCGGAAAGGCTGAACCCTATTTCAGGGTCGATCGGATTGAGCCTCATTGCGCGCTCGAACGATTGCAGTGCGGATTTCGCATCACAGATATAATTGCTGACCCAGCCACTCGACGTGAGCACACGCCATGAGCTTCCACCAAGCGAGCTTGCACGATCCAACGCTCTTACCGCTGCGTCATAGCGTTTGCCGAGATAGGCTAAGGCGTGGCCGGCACAGGCCAGCGTCGTCGGATGGTCTGCATGTGCCTCCAGAGCTTCGGTGGCCAAGCGCACGCCCTCGGCATCTTCGACAACCGTCGACCAGTGCTGCGATTTTCTCAGCACATAAGCATATGCGGCTAGCGCCTTAGCCAACGAATAGCCGGGGTCCAGCGCGACCGCACGATAAAGAAGACCAAGCGCGTCGTCATTGAATTTGCGGGTGGTGATGACGGAATTGATGTTTGGCAGCGCACGCAAGCACAGATCGTAAGCCGCCAGGCTGTCAGTAGCCCGACCGCGCATTCGCTGCAGCTCGGCAAGTTTCAAGGTCGGCTCGACCGCACCGACGATGGCTTCCGTAATGCGGTCCTGCAGTTCGAATATGTCCTCCAACCTGCCGTCGAACTTGTCCGCCCAGACGTGACGCCCAGTCTCGGCATCGACCAACTGCCCTGTGATGCGAACGCGATCTCCCGCCTTGCGGACCGACCCTTCGAGCAGATAACGGACCCCAAGTTCACGGCCCACCTGTTTCGCATCAACAGCTTTCCCCTTGTAGGTAAAGCTTGAGTTGCGGGCGATGACGAAGAACCATTTGACGCGTGATAATTCCGTTATGATGTCTTCGGAAATTCCGTCGGCGAAATACTCCTGTTCGGGATCGCCGCTGAGGTTGCTGAACGGCAAGACAGCAATTGAAGGTTTCGCCTCGTCGTCTGTCTGATTCTCGCGATGGACAGCTCCGGAACTGGCATCCGGTGCGACCTCCAATCGTTCTATTACGAAGCGATAACCTCTGCGTGGAATGGTGTGCACCAGAATCTGCGCCTCATCGCCAAGCGCACGCCGTATGTCGCTGATTGTTTGGGTCAGCGAATCCTCGGTCACGGTAACATCTGGCCAGACGGCGTCCATCAGTTCAGCCTTTGGCACAACCCGGCCGGCGTTGCGGATCAGGCAACTCAGCAAATCAAACGATTTCGGTCGTAGCGCGATTTCCGCCGAACCATTGCGTAACAGGCCAGCATCGGTATCTAGGCTGAACCCAGCGAAGCGGTAGATCGGCCCAGCTGCCATCTTATTGCTCTCACCATTTCAGAATTACTTCAATGGTTCCTTCAGGCTCATTTTAGCGGTGTTCTCAAGACATAGTAATGTGGCGCACTGTAGTGTGGCACTCCACGTTGAGAGTAGCAAGTCATTCCCGAACATGCTCGTGGATGGCGTCCAAAGTCATTTGGGCCCTCCGGCATGCGCATCGCAGCCCCCAACCTCTGTAGGACCAGCTTTCTGAGTGCCAACGAAAGATAGTCAGTGCCCTTCGAGAAGGATCTCTTTGACTCTACCTGACCGAGGCATGGCTGCAGCGTCGCTCAACCTCCATTTATGCTTGTAGGACGAGTCATGATGTCTACGCTCCTGTCCTGGCCCGATTGTCCCGTCCGCTGTGGCATCGAGATTGCCGCCCTTTCACTGTGGTGCGGGCAGAGGATCGATCATTCCCGAGCCATCGCTGCCTAGTGCCGGCGTCCGAATTCCGGCACCGCAGCCAGGGGAAGAACTACAGCTTTCGCCTCGCCAACGGGAACTGGTTCTATTTCGCCGGCATCTGGCGGCCGGCGACGGGGCGATTGACCGGAAGCCCACGCAATCCCCACGATCGGGGCCAATGACGACGTCGTCGCCAGATGGCGGTGCAGACCAGCGCTCGGCTTGGCTGGATATGACCCCGTCCCGAACACGAAGTCCTTCGTCCCCTTCCGGGGGGCAGTTTTCGGACTTCCCGCCGCAGTCAGGGTCGCGCGCAGGCTGAATTTGCGATCTGAGAGTCCTAGATCCGGGTAGCACGAAGCACATATCCTGGCCGAGTGCATTGCAGTCATATAGCCCCAGACCGCAGCGCCGACCCGCGTAAGATCATCCATGTCGACATGCATGCGTTCTACGCGTCGGTCGAACAGCGTGACAAATCCGGACCTGCGCGGCAGCGCTTGCCGTTGGCGGGGCCGCTGCGGGCTGCGTGGTGGCTGCCGCAGGCTACGAGGGCCCGGGCTTCGGTGTTCGCTCCGCGATGCCTTCCGTCACGGCAAAGCGCAAATGCCCCGAGCTGGTCTTCGTGCCGCCCCGCTTCGACGTCTACCAGTCCGCCTCGGCCCAGATCCGCGAGGTGTTCGCCGAACACACCGATCTCATCCAACCGCTCTCGCTCGACGAGCCCTATCTCGACGTGACGCAGAACAGGCTCAATATTTCGTCTGCCACGACGATCGCCGAGATGATCACGGCAAAGATCCTGCTAATGACCGGTGTCACCGCTTCCGCCAGCATCTCATACAAGAAATCCCTCGGCAAGATGGCGTCCGATCAGAACAAGCCAAACGGCCAGTTCGTCGTCACGTCCCGTGATGGGCCTGCCTTCGTGGAGATGTTGCCAGTCAAGAAATTTCATGGTGTGGGTCCCGCGACGGCCGCCAAAATGGAGGCGCTGGGCATTAAGACCGGCGCCGATCTCAAGGACCGCTCGCTTGTCTTCTTGCAGCAGCATTTCGGCAAGTCAGGGCTCTGGTACTATCAGATCGCGCGCGCCATCGACGAAACGCGCGGTCGAGCTGGATCGGCCGCGCAAATCCATCGGCGCCGAGGATACGTTCGCAGCCGACATCTTGGAGCTCGCTGCAGCGATCGCCGAACTTAAGCCGCTGACAGTCAAGGTTTGGGGATACTGTCAAGGCAATGACATCCGGGGCCGGACGATCACGCTGAAGGTCAAATTTGCCGATTTCCAGCAGATCACGCGCAGTCGCGCCGTGTCGGTGACAACAGAATCCGGCTGCTAGGCGTCACGCTTTCGTCGCTAGGCGATGTGTTGCCGCCGGAACAACGGCAACTTCGGTTCGAACTTGAGGATGGCCGCGAAAAGGAAATCTGCCCGGCTCTTCGGATCAGCCCGCGTGGGGATATTTCGCCACTACCTGGGAGGCTTCTCCGGCATAGTCGTCGGCCGGCACGGCCGAGCAAAACAGAGGGGGGAGCACTTGGCCTCCCCTCCGAAGCCTGATGCGCGAAATATCAGGCGGCCTCGCATTCTTCTGCGGCCTGCGGCTGAAGCCCATGCACGAAACCGACGGCGCGCTGCGCATGAGCTGTGGCCGAGAAGATCGCGCGCTCGTCGTCGGCGAGGATTTTCAACCACGAGCCGAGGTAGCTCGCATGGTCCGGCCGGGGCTCGAGTTCGGGCGCGATACCAAGATCGGCGCAGAGGAAGCAGCTTCCGAGCTCGGCAATCAGTTCCTCGCGCGCTCGCTCGCTGCGATCCTTGGCGTAGCGGCTAAGGTCGCGGTTCACGCGATGCGGCGCCGAAGTCCAATGGATGACCTCGTGACTGAGTGTGGCAACGTATGACGGGGCGTCCCGGAACGTCTGGAAAGGCGGCATCTGGATGTGGTCCGTCACCGGGGCGAAGTAGGCGCGATCCCCGCCGTGCTGGATTAGCGCCCCAGTATTGGCGAAGAACTGGTCGGCATGCCCGATCCGGGCGATCGGATCGCGCACCGGCTCCGCTTGCCGTCGATAAAACTGGTTCGGCAGGCCATCGATTTGCGCAATGTTGAAGACGGAATACGCCCTGAGGAACGGGATCTCGCGGTCGATTTCCTCGTCCCTGGTGTCCGTCTCCGTCCTGGTGAAGCGGCTGGCGAAGACCACTGCAGGGCCGGTCTCGCCCTTGCGAACCCCGCCGCCAAGGTCGAGCGCCTGCTTGAATGTCATCCACATCGGGCTGGAAAAGCCGCGTGCGACAGCCTCCGACCAAAGCAGCAGCACATTAATGCCGTTATAGGGCAGACCATTGTGTCTGAGCGGCCGGGTGACGCGGCCGGAGGCATTGCTCGGTTGCCACGGCTGCATCCAAGGACGGATACCCTTCTCCAGCTCGGCTACGATGCGGTCGGTGATCCGCGCATAGACGTCCATGCGCTCTGCATTTTGTTTCCTGGTCATTTTCATGAACCTCCAGTTGCGGGCCACGCCGATCGCGGCCCCGTCACGGGGTCCGCTTGGGCGGAGCAGGAAGGCGGGCCGCGCACCCGACCGGGTCCCATCGTGCTTGCACGATGGGGTGGGCCGCAGCGACAGCGGAGGACGGCGAAGCCGTTGCGCTGACTGCCTGGCTCCGCCAGGACCTCGGGAACGACGGGGTGCGCGAGCGGCCGTCAGAAAGTAGGAAGGCGGCGCTGGGCGCCGCCTGAATGCAGTCGAGAGAAGGCCGGTTCAATGAACCGACCGGCCCCCGCTATAGGGATCGTATTCGAAGAGGATTTCAACATCGGCGTTGTCGAGCTCAGAGGCGGGCATGACGCCAAATTCGTTGTCGACCTGGAAGAGGATAACGGGGACCATGAGAGTGCGGGCGAGGGACCAGGCGGCCTTTTGGGCGAGTATGAGATCGTGGGACATCTGAGGCTCCATCTTGGAGCGGGCCAATTCCCGCTCGATGGCTCCGTCAGTGTGCGGAGGCGGGCGCGATCACCCGAAGGCGTCAGCCGAGCGGCCGCAGCGTGCTAGCGGACCCCTTGCGGGTTGATCGGGGAAGATCCGCAGCCGCACCAGGAAAGCCATCACGAGAGAGCGGGGATTGGGCCGTGAAAGAGCCCAGCGTGCCGATCGGGCCGAGGCTGGCGAAAGGAGCAGGCATCGGCGGCCCTCCCCTCAGCGTCGCGCGCCGGAAGCGACATGCGAACCCGGGGCAAAGTCGCGCACATGAAACCGCTGGAGCGAGAGATTGTCGTTGTCGAGTTGGTCGCCAGGGGGCGGAAAATTGGGAGACGATGCAGCCGTAATGCCCGAGCGCACCGGATGGCAGCAGGTCGCCTCTCCTCGTGCACCAGGAGCGGCACTCGCGACGTTCACTTGGCGATGATCGAAAGCGGCCTGTTCGGCCCATGAAAATCGGCTAGGCCCTTCGCAGTTGATGCGACGGCCGGATGAGCCGGACGTGCTCATGGAAGGAGGGCGGGACCGGAGCCCCGCCCTCGACGTTCATCCGAGAGCTGCCATCTGCAGTTCGGCCGCCTTGCGGTCGACGGATTGGCCGGGGTTCTCGACTGGACGCTCGAAGGGCTTCCAGACCTCGCCTACAACCTGCTCGTAGGCGGCGATCGCCCCCTCCGCGGCCATGCGCAGCGCATGGGCCTGTAGTGCCATATCGGCGGCGAACTCACGCTTGCGCTGGGCAGCGCTGTCGAAGCCGACCGGTCCACCGACGTCTTCGTTCCGATCGTCGCAGGCCGACTTGGCCGTCGCGTCCCGTGCCTCGGAGACCGCCCGGCTGTAGAACTGACCGGCCCCGTAGGCGGACCCGACAAAGGCGCCGACGACGCGTTGCAGGTGTATCTGCATGGCGCGTTCGCCCAGCCCCTCGTCGAGCGCCGCGGCCGTGACCACGAGGAGCTTTTCGTGCAAGTCGCGAATGCCGTCGCTGTCGAGCACCGGGAGGCCAAAACTCTCCGAGACGAGCGAGCACTGTGCGGCGTCGGGGCACACGAGTCGGACCATTTGGAAGGTAGTGCCCTTGCGCAACGGAGCGACGCGGGCGGTTGCGCGGGGATTGGCGGCTTTCCTGGTCATTGGCATGTCCTTTCTTCTGGTTCTCGAGGCCAGGACCGGCTCCGTGCCGGCCCTCCCTCGGGCGCGGACCAAAAAGAACCGGCGGAATGACGGGCGCTTCAGGGTCCGGGCGGACCGAGACGAGCATGGAAGGGTTGCGGCCAAGCAGGGCTTTTCTTCAGCCCTCGCGCGGGGCGCGGGCCTGCCATGCCGAGACCGGACCGATCCGGCCGCCTCGCGGCGCGGAACGCGGCCTTGAAGCGGACGGCCGCAGGTTCAGGACCGCACAAAGCCCGAGTGAGGACCGGCACGGGCCTCGACTTCGACATTGAAACCGAAGGACGGGTGATCATGGCCACCTGCAGATTCATCGACCGGAGGTGGCTCGGCATGTACACCACGGTCACCCCATGATGGCCTTGGGCTACGCCGGAGGTACCGTTATCGGCAGCGCTCGCTGCCCCGGCCGTACACCTGCAGCCGCCAAGCGAACCTGGCGGCGGCAGAGCGATCAAAAGGAGGCGAGGTCTATTCGGCGGCCTCGCGGTAGCCTTCCTCGAGCTCGCCTTTCTCGGAACGTTGGTCCTCTCCACTCAGACCGTCGACCTCAGGCCCAACGCCATCCTCGGCCTCGGTGACGGTGCTCTTGGACAGCCACTCGGTCAGGCTTGCCTCATCGGGAGCGAACAGGGCAGCCGGGTGGACGAAGTGCCCCTCCTTGAAGTGCTCGACGAGCGCGGCCCGCGTGTCCTTTACGCGCGCCCGCGGCAGAACCGGCGTACCGGCGCAGGAGCCCTCGAGCGCCGGACGCGACAGACAGGACAGGAAGTCCTCGGTGCCCATATTGGCGAGGAAGCTGTCTGCCCCGATCGCGCCGCCTGCGACGAGCGCCACCACGCCCGACTTGCTCATGCCCTCGCGGCAAGAGAGCGCCTCGATGAGGACGCCCCGGGCCGCGATACGCAAAGTCTCGGCGTCGAAGGCGAACTTGCCCTCGGCATCGAGGAGGGTGGCGGCGTGCCGAGGCATGCGGCAACCGAACCCATGGTCGCCGCCGGCCCCGGAATCAACGCGCACGTTCTGGCCAGCGAAGGCGAGAACGAGCAACGCCAACAGCGTGTCGTCCTCGATCGGCGCCCGTGACAGCGCCTCATGGAGAGCATCGGTGCGCAGGTCGCCGATCATCTCGATCCCCTTACGGGTCACATCGGGACGCGACTTCGGCATGACGATCGCCTCGGCGGCTTCCGTCGCGTTGGCCTTCTTGTTGGTCTCGGGCAGACGGAAGTGAACGGTCTTCACCTTTCCCTCGCGGTCGAGATACATCGCGGCGTGATCCGACTTCTTCGGCGTGCCATAAACGCGTTCCGCCTTTGGCGGCAGCTTCACCTCGCCATAGGTGTTCGGTTCGGTGATGATGCCTTTCTTGGGCAGGTTCTGAGTCATCCATTCCTGCTGGGCGCCGAGGAAGGCCTCGACGTCGGTGGTGTACCGGCTGTCCTGGTCGGCCGGTGCGAACAGATCCTCCACCCAGGCGATGCCGTAGGCCTCGCGCAGCTCGTCGCCAAAGCTTGCGTCGCGCGCGTACATGCGGCGCTTGGTGAGACCGTTGGCGATGCTCCACCACGACACCTGCGGATCGCCCTTGTTGGGCTTTTTGGCCTTCCAGACCTCCTTCTGCTCCTCAAGCGAAGCGGCCGCGATAGTGCGGAGCTGCTGCTCGTTCGGCATATCGCCCTTGGCCATGGCGTCGAGCATCGCCGGCAGCACATTGGCGAGCAGGCGCAGCTTCTTGATCTGGCGCGCCGACTGCGCGAGGGCGATCGCAATGGCCTCTTCGGTCCAGTTCAGCGCAACGAGACGCTCGATGGCACGCCACAGATCGACCGGGTTAAGCTGCTCGTGCGTGATCGAGGTGGCCAGCGAGCGCATCGCGCCGCCGTCCTCGGCTCGAGGCACGACCAGAACGGCGATCTCTTCGAGACCTGCAGCGATCGCCTGCTTCGCCCGGCGATGACCCTGATCGATGACGAAGCCATTGCCGCCATCGGCCTCAGCGAAGACGATCAGCGGCTCGACAACACCGATGGCCTTGATCGTTGCCAGCAGCAAGGCGTCGGCCTGAGGGCTGGACTTGGAGCGCCGCGCCTTGTCAGGATTGTCCTTGAGCGAGCGCGGATCGACAAACTTCAGTTCCATTGGAATGCTCCTTGGTGGGTTATGGACAGGCCCCGTCGCCGGTCCTTTCTCGTCTTCTTTCCGAAGACATCCCCCGGGCCCGCGGAGCGGGCGGGACGGGGCAATTGCGCTGGAGCATCCCTGCCCGGCTGGCCAAGCGGGGCTTCTTCAGCCCTGCGCAGGATGACGGGCCGGGATGGCGACGGGCGCGATTGAGCGTCAGCGTCGGCGGACCACCCGATCTGCGAGCAGTCCTCCTTGCTTTTTCGCTTCCCTACTTCGTTCGGGAAGGCCCCTCCACCGAGCCGGCGAGGGCCGCTCAGAACGTGGGGGCGGGTTACGCCGCCTGCACCTCAGCGGGGCGTACACCATCGATCTCCTGCGACAGCGATCTTTCCATTTCGGAGAGCTGGCGGCGCTTGTCGGCCAGTTCGTCCGAGAAGGCGAAGGTACTGCCCGCGCGTGAGCGATAGCACGCGAGCCGCCGCTCGGCCTCCGCGAGCCGGTGGCGTGCGCGCTCCTGCTCTTCCTCGAGATTGCCAAGCACATGTTCGAGCTTTGCAATCGCGCGAAACGGCGTGGTGGTCACAGGTAACTCGACTTCCGTCGTCGCGCCGGCGCGCAGCAACGTGGTGATGTAGCCATAGCTGTCCTGGCCAAAGCGCTCGCCGCAATATTGGAGTTCGAACCCACCGATCGCGGCGATGGTGCGGGTACCGGCATGCTGGAGCTGGATCAAGGTCAGGATCTCGGTCATCAGCGCGCGGCCGGCGAGCTTGCGCTCCACATATGTCGCGTTGCCCACGCTCATGCGGAACGCCTCGCCCGTCGTCGGAACCAGCCGCGCGAGGTCCTGGCCGATCTCGCCAATGCGACGTGTCGAGTGTTCGATGTCGCGCTCGGCATCGCGGATCTGCCGGCGGATGGCGAACTGATCATCCTGATGCGCCGCCCTCAGGCGTTCGAGCCGGGCGATGTCGGCCTCGAGCCCGGCCTTCTGCATCAGGCGCGGGTCGCCCGAGGCAATCGCCTTGGCCATGGCGAACTGGTTGACCTGCCCTTCGCCGAGGTCGTCGAGGCGGCGCACCGAGGTGTCGCCCGAGAGTGCAGCGGCGATGAAGCGAGCCTTGCGCTCGTTGTTCTGCCACATCTGGGCGTCCATCGAGCCTTCGGTGGCATAGGCGAAGATGTCGACGATGTGGTGCTGGTTGCCCTGCCGCAAGATGCGTCCCTCGCGCTGCTCGATTTGCGAGGGGAGCCATGGCACGTCGAGATGATGCAGCGCCTTGAGCCGGAGCTGGGCATTGACGCCGGTGCCCATGGTGTCGGACGAGCCGATGAGAAAGCGGACTTTGCCCGCGCGGACGTCGCCGAACAGCCGCTGCTTGGCCTCCGACTTCTTGAAGTCCTGCATGAAGGCGATTTCGGCCGCCGGCACGCCCATGCGCACCAGCTCGTCGCGGATCCAACGATAGGCCGAGAAGCCCCGCGTCCGCTCAACATTGAGCGTGCCGAGATCGGAAAAGATCATCTGCGCGGCGCCAGTCAGTTCGAACGGCGTGCCGTCCGGCCGGACGTAGGCTGCGTCTGCGGTGTCGCGCCAGATGCGGTAAGCATTGGCGATGAGGTCGTTGAGCTTATTGCCCGGCTCATAGTCATTGTCCGGATCGACGAGGCGGAGGTCGATCGCGGCATGGCGGCCATCGGTGATGACCGAGAGCAGGATATCGTCGCCGGGCTCGGGTGGCGTTTCGCGCCCTTCGATTGCCTTGATCCGGGCGTCGAGGAGAGCCTGGTAGCGCTTGAACGCGACAGATGGTTTGCAGGTCCTGATCTGCCGCGTGCCGGTCGAGAGCGCCGGCACCTTGACGTAGTCGCGCAGATCCTCGGGCGTGATCACATCCGCAAAGGTGCGGAACATGGCGATCAGCTCAGGGACATTGACGAAGGTGGCGAAGCGGGTGACCGGTTTGTATTTGCCGTTGGGCTGCAGCTCGAGTTCGGTAGTGACGTCGCCGAAGGTCGAAGCCCAGGCATCGAACTCGTGGAGGCCACGCTCGGACAAAGCCGCGTAGCCGAGGTAGCGCTGCACCGAGAACATCTCGCCCAACGTATTGGTGATCGGTGTACCGGAGGCGAGGACGAGCGCCCTGCCCGGGTTCCTGGTCTCGATGAAGCGGGATTTCACATAGAGGTCCCAGGCGCGCTGCGAGCCGTTCGGATCGATCCCCTTCAAGCTCGACATGTTGGTCGCGAAGCTGAGCTTCCTGAACTCCTGCGCCTCGTCGACGATGATCTGGTCGACGCCGATCTCGGAGATGGTGAGCAGGTCGTCCTTGCGGGTTGCGAGGGCCTCCAGACGTTCCTTGAGGCCTTCCTTCAGCCGCTCGAGGCGCTTGCGCGACACGCGATCGCCGCTTTCGACCTTGGTGAGCAGGACCTCATAGAGCGCGAGCTCGTCCTGAATCATCTGCTGTTCGAACGAGGACGCAACGCCGATGAAGCGGAAGGCCGAATGAGTGATGATGATGGCGTCCCAATTCGCCATGGCCGCACGGCTGAGGAAGCGGCGCCGCTTGTCCTTTGTGAAATTGGTCTCGTCGGCGACGAGGATGCGGGCCATCGGATAGAGCGCCAGGAACTCGCGCGCGGCCTGCGCCAAGCAATGTCCTGGGACGACCATCATGGCCTTGGCGATGAGACCGAGCCGTTTCTGCTCCATGACGGCGGCCGCCATGGTCATGGTCTTGCCGGCGCCTACGGCGTGCGCGAGATATGTCGAACCGGCCGAGATGATGCGCCAGATGCCGCGCTTCTGGTGTCCCTAAAGAGAAACCGCGCCTGAGGCGCCTGCAAGTTGCAGATGGTCCCCGTTGAACCTTCGCGGGGCGATGTTGTTGAACCGGTCATTATAGACCCGCGCCAGCCGGTCGGTGCGGTCGGGATCGGACCAGATCCAGTTTTGGAAGGCCGTTTTGATCTTGGTGAGTTTCTCCTTGGCCGCCTCGGTGTCGACGACATTGAGCACGCGCCGCTCGCTGTCGCCATCCTTGATGGTGTCAAAGATCTGCGGCATGCGGCTGTTGAGCGCGTCGGTGACGAGCTCGCCGGCATGCCGGCGCTCGGTGCCCCACTCGGACGTGCCGGACGCCATGTAACCGAGCTGGCGGGCGTCGACCGTCCAAGAACCGAGCTCGGGCATGTGGTGAATGCGGATCTCGGCGCCCATCGTCTCCTTGACGAAGGCGACGACATCGGCGGCCGGAATCCAGGGTGCGCCGAGACGCGCGGTGATGTCGGATGGGCCGAGATCGGCGGGCTGGACAGCTAGGAGGGCGCGGACGTTGCGCTCGAAGGCGGGATCGAGAGCCGCGGCGGCTTCAGCGGCCTTGAGCTTGCCGCGGACCTGGCCGGAGAGATAGTCGTCGGCGGTCCGCCAGGCGCCGCTCTCCGGATCGCGGTAGATGGCGTCGCCCAGATCGGCGATGACCAGGTCGGGATCGACATGCGACAGCTCGGCGATCTGATCGATATCGACTAGGCCGCGCTCGTTCAGCACGACCGCGAGAGCGTCTGCTGGCGAATTGATGATCGGGGCCGCGGGCGGTGCGATCACCCGCTCGGTGAAGATCGGACCAGGCCGGGCGGTGTCCGTCTCGAGGTCGTAGTCCTCGATCGAGGCCATGAGCCAGCAATCAGGATCATCGAGGAACGGCGCGAGGTTCGGACGGCGATGCGTCTCGCGCACCTCGCCGGTCTCCGGGTCCTCGCTGGTCGACACGACGGTGGTGTTGATCGGACCGAAGGCACGGACGAAGTTTGACCAGGCGATGCGCAGCTTGACCTGCGCCGCCTTCCACGGCCGATCCAGCTCCTGCGCTTTGAGGACCTCGCGCACCGCGTCGCGGATCGGGATCAGCTTGCGGATGATGCGGGCGTGCTTGTCGAGCATCCCATCGCTCGACCGGCCCTTGCGAACGGTGAGGGTCACTGGCGCGCCGTCGACCATCTGCATCAGCGTGGTGTTCGAGGCGACGAAGAAGCTGCCCTCTCGGATCGAGGGACCTGCGGGGCGGTCTTCACCGAGGTGCTCGGTGTGCCCGCCTTCGAGATCGATCCTCTCGGGCTCGCCGTCATAGACGGCTTCCGGAAGAAGCGAGATGGCATCCGACAGCGCCTCTGCAAGGTCGACGCCCTGACACGGGAGGCAGGTATACGTCTCGCCAAACCGTCCCGACGTGGTCGCGTGCGTGCCGAGCACGAAATCCGGTTGCCGGGCAAGCCAGCGGTTGATGCGGATCGCGCCATCGCCGCCGTCGGCAGGACGGACCTCGTCCGTATCGAGCCACGACAGATCGCCTTCGGCCTCGCCGTGCCCACGCTTGCGGAAGAAGAGGACGTCCACCACCACGTCGGTGCCGGCGTCGGCCCGGAAACTGCCCTCGGGAAGGCGGATGGCGGCGACCAGATCGGCGGTCTTGCCGATGTGCTCGCGCACCGAACGATCCGTCTTGTCCATGGTGCCCGAGCTGGTGACGAACGCGGCGAGACCGCCGGGCTTCAACAGGTCGATCGAGCGGGCGATGAAGTAATCGTGCAGGCGCAGCCCCATCGACCGATAGGAGCGGTCCGAGCGGACGATACGGTCCGAGAAGGGTGGGTTGCCGATGGCGAGATCGAAGTCAGCCGGCAAGTCGGTGCGGGCGAAGTCGGCGTTTACAATGCGTGCCCGAGGCTGGAGTAGCCTGGCAATCCGTGCGGTCACCGGATCGAGCTCGACGCCGGTGACGTGCATCTGGTCGCGCAGTTTTGCCGGCATCAGCGCCGCAAACAATCCCGTGCCGATACCCGGCTCGAGCACCCTGCCCCCACGCCAGCCGAGACGCACCAGGCCTGCCCACATCGCGCGAACGATGAACTCTGGCGTGAAGTGCGCATATTGCGTGCAGCGCGCGAGGGAGGCGTAGTCGGTGCTCGACACCATCTCCTCGAGCTCGGCGCCGATCGCGTCCCAGCCGGCGCGGAAAGCATCGTCGCCGGGGCGGCGAAACAGCGCATTGGCGAGCTCGGACGCACCAAAGCCGGTGAAGCGGATCAGCCGCGCCTGTTCCTCGCGCGTCGCCGGCCGATCGGCGCTCTCGATTTCGGCGGCGAGCCGTATCGCATCGAGATTATCGCGGGCTCGCTGCTTCCAGCTCCGGGCAAGACCGCGATCGGTCTCGAGGAAGAAGTTGTTGCCATCCAGGCCGGCCTCGGCCGCGCGGCACAGCGAGTGGACGGTTTGGAAGGCCGGCTGCGACTCCGGCACGGCGGACGTCGTAGTCTCTTCGGCTTCGGCCTTGTCGGCGCCGAAGTCGTTGCCGAAGGCGGTGATGCCGAAGCCGAGATTGGACGAGAGCGTGGTGGTGTTGAACAGATCGAGCGTGAATGGATCGTCGTTGGACATCTGGAGAAATCCTCGTCTTGAAGGCGCGCGCAAACCCCCCGGCCGAGCGGGTCGGCCAGGCGATCGATGTCGCGGCTTGGGAAGTCAGCGGGTGATCAGCGAGAGCGCGATTTCGGTCTCGGTGAGTTCGACGTTGAGGTGAGTAGCCCGCAGGTTGCGGTCGAACAGCGGAAGCAGACGCTCGGCCTCGATGAACTCGATGCCGTCATCGGCGCCGAACTGGCGGCGTTTGTAGTCCCACCAGTCAACATCGCCCCTGGGGTGGCATTGCTCGGAATAGATGACGAGCGCGCGTGCCCCTTCGGCGAGCCTGCCGTTGGACATGATATAGACGCCCTCGTCGCCGACCAGCCACACGCCCGCCCTCTCGCCCTCGCCGGAGCGGGTGCCGTAGTAAGGATCGCGGAAGCCGCCATTGGCCGCGGCATCCTCGATGCCGCGCTCTATGGCCTTGCGCACCGCTGCGATCGGGAAGGTAAACATCGCCGCCTCCCTCACGCCGCTGCGCGGACGGGAAGGTGCCTGAGATGCGCCGGCAGCTTGGCCGCGATCTCGTCGTCGGTCAGGTCATCGAGCAATTTCTGCTCGGGCCTCCCCAGGCCATAGACGAGGATGGTGCGTTTGCCGCGATGCTCGGCTCCGAGGCGCTCCCCGGCGTAGCTGCGGTACTCGTCATGGGTCGCGCTCCAGACATGCTCAAGGCGCTCCGCACGCGTCATCGCCTTCACTGGCCAGGATTCGCGTTCGACGATGGCGTCGCGCATCTCGACCGGCGAGCGGGGCCGCGCGAGGTCGCAATAGGCATGGAAGTAGCGCGTCTTGCCGTTGATGCGCAGTGTGTAGAAGACGCTGGTCAGGCTCTCGGTGAGGAACTCGCGCAGGGCGAACATCTCGCCGCGCATCCAGAGCGGCGGCAGCAGGTCGAGCATGTAATCGTGCTCGGCTCGCGCGATTTCGAACCACTCGCCGGCAAACAGGCCGCTGTCGTCATTCTCCCAGCGATCGGGCCGCTGGGCGTGGCGGTCGAAGAGGCGGAACATCTGCCGGCGATCGGCGACGCCGAAGTAGATCTTGCGGATGAAGGATTGGGTCATGGGAGGCTCCTGGCCTTGTGCGGAGCCGGAGTGCGGTTCATCCCCTATGGATCACCATCTTCTTCGGCTCTTCCGGACCCTCCCCCCGCGGCCGCCTCTCCGCCCGGGCGGGTCAAGGGCCGGCGCGAGCCGGGCGAAGCTTCACCCTTGAGGCGACCGGCGGGCATGCGGCAGCTTCCTCCTTCCTCCTCTCCTGCTTCCGCTTTCATTCTCAGATCGGCGTTCCAATCATCCGCTATAGGTCGAAGGCGATCACTGCCGCACCCAGCTTCCTCCCCCAGCCCGAGCAGGCGGTCGGCATAGATGTCGCCCTGTTTGTTGTTGTCGGTAGCCGCGACGAGCTCAATACCCGGCTTGGCGGCAAGCGCGCGGAGCGCCGCATCGGTTGCCGGCGACCAGCCGCCACCGGTGCTGAGATAGAGCGTGTCGGCGCTGAAACCCTCAAGCGCGGCAAGGCTCATGGCGTCGATCGCGGCTTCGGTCACGCAAAGGCGCAACGCATCGGGACTTCCGAGGCGGAACAGCACCTTGGCGCCGCCGGTGGCAAAGCCGCGCCAGTCGGGTCCGCGTTCTTCCCAGCCGGCAACGGTGCCGTTGATGTCGACATGGGCAGCCCACATCGAGCCGTGCGGGCCTTCGCGCACAACGCCGGCGCTGATTGAGGCACGGACGATGCGATCGGGAAGATGCCGGCCCTCGGTGAGATAGCGCCAGGTCGCCGATCCGCGCCATGGCCTGCGCCGTGCGTGCCAGCGCTCCGGTATCGACAGGTCAGGCTCCCGCTGGCGGGACACCCGCTGCCAGACCGGCTCGGACGGCACGAACCCGACGAGGCTGGCGACGTCGTTCATGGCTTCGACGAACGGCACCTTCTCAAGATGTTCGACCAGGCGAAAGACATCGCCCTTGTCGTCGCCAAGCGGGTCGAACCAGCCTTTGCCGTCATGGATGACGATGATGATCGACGCCTCACGGCGGTATTTCATCGCCTTGCGCGTGCTCTGCTTGACGTCGAGGGCGAATCCCGCGCGCTCCAGCACCGCAGCGCAGGGTACCTTGTCCTTCAGCCCTTCAATTTCTGCTTTTTCCATTTTTGCCCGCGCACCTGTGCAGCGCCTCCCTTCTATTCGGTTCTCGCCCAAGCAATTGGGCAGGAACAGGAGGCCGCGAAGAGCAAGGCGGGCAAGGGCGCGGCATGCAAGGCAGTGATTGTGGCGGGTTGCGCCGCGGCGCAGCTTCCCTTGCCGGCCTTGGCGCGCAAGCGGCACGGTGCGCCGCCGCCGCTCTCGGTGACACTCTGCTTCCGCGACGTCTGCACGCACCGGGCCTTTGCTCCTCTCTTTCCCTCATCAATCCGTCGCTCAAAACTCCGCCCTTCTCGGCCTCTCCATCGGGAGAGCCCACTGCTCGCCCGACCAATGTGAAAAGGGCGTACAAAGTGGAGGCACCGAAATGTCCGTAAGCGCAAACAGGTCAGTTCGGTGCCGGAGCAGGTTCGTGGCCCTGAGACCGGTTCAACAGGGCGGCCGAAGGAGCATCAGCATAGCGCCGCCGTAAGGCGGGATGCGGGACCGACAGCCCCCGGCGAAGGGCGCCATATGAGACGACCAGTCCGGTTCTGCAACACTGGGCTCGATGTGATTGATACCAAATGAAATCACGCGAGAAATGCCGCGGATGCGTGCGTCAATAAGCCAATTTCTGGATGCTGAGGGCGCCGGCAGGCCGCCAGGTGTCCATAGCATGCTAGCGGGGACTGACACTTCCGACTTCGCTGCAAGGGGTGAGTGGTTGAGGCTGGCGTATTTGGCTTGGATCCTGCCAGAACGACTGCTTTTTGTCGTTTATCGTCTCGCCAGCAGGACGCACCGCTTGCAGTGGCCGCACCCAAATCCGGGAGATCCACCCGATCGGGATCAGGAGTGAAGGCATGGTTATCGATGTGGAAAACAGAACCTGGTCATCGGCTCTCGCCCATTGGACAGACCCCAACGTCCTTGAGCCCCATTGTTCTAGAAACCGTTCTGCCTTCGCAACTAGCGACAGCAGAGGCCAATCACGGTTCCATACCTTCCAATCGCCGAGCCCGACGCTCCTTCGGGCTCGGAATCCAGTCCTATGGGGACACGGCACGGTCCTGCTTCCTTGATGCTTTGCCTTCCCTTAAAATCCTATCGGACAAGAGAGGAGTTCCGCCGTGAGCGAAGATGCCTTCAACATGTCGATCCGCAAGTTCCTGAAGGAAGTCGGCGTCACCTCCCAGCGCAAGATCGAGGAGACGGTGCGCGAAGGGCAAATCGGCGGCAAGAAGTTGAAGGTCCGCATGACTCTGACGGCGGAAGGCACTGGCCTCACCCACGTGGTGGACGGCGAGATCGAACTTCCATGAGAGCGGCGAAGTCGTCCGGCCGAACAGACAGCGTTTGCAGCGGCGCGGCCTCCATCAGTCAACCCCGGTTCTATGGGATAGGAAGAGGGGCGGCCGAGGTCCCATATACGCGTCTGACGCGGCGTTTCGCTCCGGCACGTATTCATCGCAAGCCGCGCCTGACGAGGAGCCCTTTCGCACGCCTCACAAGAGGTTGGCGTTGCTGATCTTTGGCCCAGTCATCCACGACGGCGCTGTGGGCACGTCCTCGATCACGCCAACCTTGCGGGCCCAAGTCGTAAAGGCCTTGCGCGCGGCCTCGACTGGTTTGCGACCGTCATAAGCCGAGTAGCACGCTTCGCAGGCCGCCGCGTGAAGCAGCCCACGTCTCTCCACAGGCCATTCTTCCAAAAACTCAATGGCATCCATCACGCAGTCGATCTTTTGGATGTAGCCATTCTCCCCTACGAAAACCGGCTGCTTGAAAGCATCACCGTCCATAGTGACCTCCTTCAACAACTGACCCCTTTGGTCGTTTCCGCAGATGCACCGGTGATATTCGAACACCTGCACGCCCGCTGGAGACCAAGAGAAAAGATTGGAAGGAGCTCTTTTCGGTTCAAGAGGAGTCCGAGAGACCTCACCAGCAGCACCTGAATGCCGGTGAGCATCTATGGCAGGCCCTGCTATCCCGGTTGCTACGAGCGAACGACCAGCGGCACCAGGCCCTCGTGCCGTTCGCCGAGATAGCAGACGATCCGGTCGCCGACGCGCCGGAAATTGAGGTCGACCTTCGCCTCGCCCACGGTTAAGTGCCGGATGACGATGTTGTCGATGCCTATCGGCAACCGTGGGCGTTCGACATTGATCTCGCGCTTCCAACCATCGATGCGGATCCCCAGGCAGGCCTGCAGCATCATAAACGCGGAACCGGCCGACCATGCCTGCGGCAGACAGGCGACGGGATAGGCGATCGGCGCATCCCCGATCGCCCGCGTATCGATTTCCATCGCGGCTTCCGGCCCCTTTTCGGGTGAGATGCGGCCGAGGAACGCGAGGAGCAGCACGTCGAATTCGTCCGCCCGTCTGCGGACCTGTTCAAGCATCATCACGTGGTAAGGAATCGGATTCCTTGCTTTGGGATTGAAGCGAAGCGCAACGTCGCAACATGCCACCAGTTCGGCCGAAGTACGTGAATCGCCGCTGGCGAACAGCGTCACGTCATGGCCCCTTCGAACCAGCTCTTCCGTTAAATATGAAACGATGCGCTCGGTCCCGCCATAGAACTTGGGTGGCACGGACTCAGTCAGGGGGGCGATCTGGTCAATCTTCATATGCGGGAATCCTGGAACGAAAGCAGGCCTTCGACCAACCGGCTCGGGAGCGGTTAGTCCTTCTCCCGCGTTGTCGCGAACTTTCGAACTGCTAATTTGTTCCCAGTATCAATTACTTCGCCGTGGCATTACACAAATTGGGAAAGGGCGCGCCACATGGCCATAAACTGCCGGACGGGCAAGCCCGATAGCTAGCATGGCGGCAATCGAGGCGATGGTGATGCAGTGCGGCTTCAGTTCGAAGCTCTAAGCGCCCTGCTTTCAGGCGCGTGATTGTTCCGGGCCAAATCCCAGGAGCCGCGCAACTTCCCGCGAACTCGAGAATGGCCCTACGGGAGATCTTTTGTCATCTGGCGACAAGGTCTTGGCGAAGGGCTTAAGCCCCGCTTCTTAAGCTTCTGTTTCCTTTCGATCGATAGGTTCGGCATGGAACGTTTGCGGGTCATCCGGTCCATGTCGGTGTATGCTTTCCCAATTAGTCGAGAACTTCCCGCCATTCGAATCGTGGCGAACGCAATTGCTCGCCTTCCGAGTGACGAGGCGGCTACGCTCTGGCGGGAAACTGCTACGCATCTGCTTTCGGTCGCGACCGAACGCGGCCAGGACGCCAACGATGCGCGCGCTGAGGTCCGTCGCTTCTTCGAGGCTGTTCGGGAGGCCTTGCTCTGCAGCGCGCCCGCCTAGTCTAGTTGCAGCCTCGCCGGGCCGGCGACCCGACAACAGGCCTGACTTACGCGATCGCACCGCACAGCTCGTCGAGCATCAGATTGCCGTTATTGGCCGTCCACTGGCGCACGAAGTCGGCGTGAGCGGCCAGCTTGCCGCCGCCAATGATTGCCGGAGCGGGTCAAGCGAACCCCTCTCGGCGCGCAGCTTCATCAGATCGTTCACGAACTTCGGCGAAACCCCGGAAATGACGCGACGCCTCTCGGTTTCAAAGATGGGATGTATCGACGAGCACCAACTACCCCAGGGTTTGGCTTGCCAGAGCATAGGTCTTCGGCCCAGCCGAGCGGCCTTCGTAAAAATCGGCGAGGCGTTTGCCCAGCGACATGGTCAGCACCGTGTCGAAAACCGGCATTCCGGCGTGCGACAGGAAGGCAGCGAACTCGCCATTGTGCATGTGAGTGTCAACCCTGAGGAAAGACCCAGAATGATCGGTTACATGCGGCCGGACAATCGCAACCGCATCAGCATCGCTTTCGGCCACGACCGGTCCTATGACATGGCCTCGCCCGAATGGCCGGCAGAGCGCGAATGCGCTCAGCTTGTCATTCTTGAAAAGACCATATCCGTTCGAGTGTGCGAAGAGCCTTTCGATAAGCGCTGTCCGCCTCACTCCAAACCCCGCCGCGTCGAGGGCGACCGCTGCCGGAATATCGCCTGCGTCCAAAGTCCGGACGTCGCTGCCCGCCTCCGTGGGGCTGCCTGCCGTTGGGACGCGGGCGATGCCCTGGCATTGATAGACGGTCTTCTCAGGCTGGAAGTCGAGCGAGAGATAGAGCCGCCGGGCGGCGCGGGTTGCATTGAGGCGAAGGTCGTGCCCGGGAAGGTTATCGAAAACCCGCTTCATCAGCCACTGCGCGGCCCCAAGCGTCTGAAGCCGTGGCGAGGTGATGACCATGCCGACGGTCGCGAAGCTATCGCCATGCCCGAACCACATCGCGGAGCCGAGAACCCGGCCGATCTCATCGAGAGCCACCAAGCCTTGCCCCACTTCGCGCAGGAAGTGCCAGTCTTCCGCACGATGCGGCCAGCCTACAGACAGCGAGAGCGCATGCAATCGGTCCAGTTCAACACCTTCGATCTCGGCGATCCGCACCGAGAAGGCATCGATTTTCAAGCTTTCGGACGGCTTCAATTCCTTGCCTCTGAAAGATTGCGTAACGGGTGACATACACCCCTGCCCTGTCCACGTTTAAACGACCAGATCAATACGATTTGCTCGAATGCCGCGCGCCAACGCAAGATTCGACTGAAACATTTCCGCTTTCGGCACGCAATCGCGAAGGAAAGCGCCCATCGTCTGCGGCAATTCTGCAGTTATGACCGGCGCCGAGTCCGGCGAACCGAACTGATTTGAGGGCAGGAATGGACGTCTGCGACATCCTCGACCGTCTCGTCGCCTTTCCCTCCGTCGCCGGCAAGCCAAACAATGACATCGCCAGTTGGATCGAGACCTATCTTAGAGAATACGGAGCAAAGGTCAGGCTGATTCCCGGGCCTGAGGGCGACCGCTCAAATCTATTCGCCACGATCGGTCCCGCCGATGTACCGGGCTATATTCTTTCCGGCCACATGGATGTCGTCCCCGCTTGCGAGCCGCAATGGAGTTCCAACCCTTTCGCCTTGCGCCGCGAGACCGAGCGGCTCTACGGACGCGGCACCACTGACATGAAAGGGTTTCTTGCGGCGGTGCTCGCGGCGGTCCCAGCGCTCGCGAAACTGCGCCTCGCCACGCCGATCCATATCGCTTTCTCCTATGATGAGGAGATCGGATGTCGCGGCGTGCCGCACCTGATCGCCTGCCTTTGCGAGTTTTGCGCCAAGCCGCTCGGCGTCATCGTCGGGGAGCCGAGCGGCATGCGCGCCGTGCGCGGCCACAAGGGCAAGGCGGCCGCCCGCGTGACCATAAGGGGGCGCTCAGGCCATTCCTCTCGCCCCGATCTAGGCCTCAATGCCATCCATGCGATGGCCGATGTCCTGAGCACAGCCGTGAGCGAAGCCGGAGGGCTGATGCACGGCCCGTTCGATGCGGCCTTTGAGCCGCCCTATTCTTCGTTGCAGGCCGGCGTGATCGCCGGCGGACAGTCGGTCAACATCATCCCCGACACCTGCACGCTGGACCTGGAGGCGCGCGCTATTCCCGGCGTCGACCCGACCAGCCTGCTCACGCCGGTCAGGGCCAGCGCTGAGACTCGGGCGATCGACGGTTTTCGCGTCGAGTGGACGCCGGTAAGCGCCTATCCGGCGCTGTCGCTTCCGCAGGACGCGCCGCTGGCGGCGCTGTTGCAAGAGCTGACCGGCCAGACGCCGCTCGCCGCCGTCAGCTACGGCACAGAGGCCGGGCTCTACCAGGCCGCGGGGCTAGACGCGATCATCTGCGGCCCGGGTGATATCGGCCGCGCCCACAAGCCGGATGAATATATCCTCGAGAGCGAGCTCGCTGCCTGCCAGCAGATGATCGAGGCGCTGGGTGCACGATGCGCGGCGTGAAGGAGCAGCCGGAATGACCTTCCTGTTCAACTCCGATGCGCGGCGCGGCGCGGTATTTGCCGAGGCATTCGCGAGCGAATTACCCGAACTGCCCTTCGCGATGGACCCGGCGTCGGTCGATCCCGACGCGGTTCGCTATCTGATCACCTGGACCGTTCCTCAGGACCTCGGCCGTTACCGCAACCTCGAAATCCTGTTTTCCCTCGGCGCCGGCGTTGATCAGTTCCGCTTCGATGCGGTCCCGGCGAAGGTCAAGATCGTTCGCATGATCGAAGAAGGCATCGTGCGCATGATGCAAGAGTATGCGGCACTCGCCGTGCTTGCGCTTCACCGCAACCTGCCAATCTATCTGGCGCAGCAGCGAGCCGGAGAATGGCGCGACGTCCCTCAGCTTCAAGCAGGCTCGCGTCGGATCGGTGTGCTCGGTCTCGGACAGCTCGGCCAAGCCGTCCTCGACCGGCTGAAGCCCTTTGGCTTTCCACTTGCCGGCTGGAGTCGCTCGCAGCGGCTGATCCAGGACGTGACCTGTTATCATGGCGACCTCGGGCTTAAGCAGATGCTGGCGGCCAGCGATATACTGGTCTGCCTCCTGCCGCTGACCGACGAGACGCGAGGTTTCCTCAATGCCGATCTCTTCGCGAAGTTGCCCGCGGGCGCGGCTCTCGTCCACACCGGGCGCGGACCGCAGCTCGACCATGAAGGGCTTGTCGCCACGCTGGACAGCGGTCATCTGTCGTCGGCGATGATCGACGTAACGGATCCCGAGCCGCTTCCCGCTGGCCATCCGTTCTGGTCGCATCCGAAGATCATCCTGACCCCGCATGTCGCCAGCGTCACCCAGCCCGCGACCGCCGCGCGCGCCGTGATCGACAACATAAGGCGCCATCGCGCCGGTCTCGATCCGATCGGGCTCGTCGACCGCTCGCGCGGCTATTGAAACGTCAACTGGAAGGATCATACCTTGTCTCTGCTCAAGACCGTCGATACCAACCCGGTTTTCCCGCCGCGCGAATCCAAGGCGCTGCCCGACCGCCTGATTGCCGGCGACCCAGCCTTCAAGACCTGGGCCCAGGATGTCGCCAAGGACGACCTTGTCCACACCGGCGTGTGGGAGGCGACACCGGGCGAGACGCGCTCGATCAAGGCGACACCTTCGAGTTCTGCCACATCCTCGCCGGCGTGGTCGAGATCACGCCCGACGCCGGCGATACGGTGACCTATCGGGCCGGCGATAGCTTCGTGATGAAGCCGGGCTTCACCGGTGTTTGGAGGACCATCGAGACCGTGCGCAAGATCTACGTCACGGTGGGCTAGGGAGCGTCCGCGCAGGCAGCGACCTCCGCGGAAGATTTTGCCGTCTCTTGTTCCAAGCACGCAACATTCGTCGGCGGCGGATCACCGAACAGCGCATGCTGCGTGCCGGCACGGGCTAAGCTCAGGCCGATGCTGCCAAATGGTTTGCCCATGAGCCTGAGCTTCAATCCCGATACAATCGCCCTTGCCGTCGGCCACTTCATCGATGGGGAGCTGGTTTCGGCCGAGGGCGTGATGGAGATGCGCCGTCCGTCCGATGGCAAATCCTACGCCGCCTGCCCCGTGGCCGGTCTGGATTTGGTCGATCGGGCGGTGGAAAGCGCCAAAGCGGCGCTGAAAGCCAGCAACTGGGGCGGCGTCCGGCCGCGCGAGCGCACCAAGGCGCTCCACGCCTGGGCCGATCTGATGGAGGCGGAGGGCCAAACGCTCGCCCGGATCGAGGCCCTGAGCTCGACCCGGCCCGTGGGCCAGCTCGTCGCCGGCGACATCGCCGTCACCGCCGAGCAGATCCGCTTCTTTGCCGAGTTCGCCGACAAGGAAGGCAGCGAGCTGGTGCCGACCGACGACGCCAGTCTCGGCATGATCATGAGCGAGCCCTATGGCGTGGTCGGTGCGATCACGCCGTGGAATTTTCCGATCTCGATGGCCGGATGGAAACTCGGGCCGGCGCTGGCCGCGGGCAATGCAGTCGTGCTGAAGCCGTCGGAAATGACGCCCTTCTCGGCTATCTACATGGCAGAGCTTGCGGTCAGAGCCGGCCTGCCGGCGGGGCTGATTAACGTGGTGCTCGGCGACGGCCCGACGACCGGCACGGCGCTTACCGGTCATCCCGAGATCGCCAAGGTCAGCTTCACCGGTTCCACCCGCGCCGGTTCAGCCATCATGGAGAACGTCGCCCGCACCGGCGTCAAGCCGATGACGCTGGAGCTCGGCGGCAAGAGCCCGCAGCTCGTCTTTGCCGATGCCGATCTCGACAAGGCGGCGACGGCAATCGCCGGCAGCGTCACCTTCAATGCAGGCCAGGCCTGCGTGGCCGGCACGCGTCTGATCGTCGAGAAGAGCGTGATCGACCAGTTAACGGCCGCCATCCTGGAGCGGATGAAGGCAGTGCGGCCCGGCGCAACCTGGGACGAGGCGACGCAGTATTCGCCAATCATCTCGGAACGGCAGCGGGCGCGCGTTGACGGCATCGTGCGGGCCGCTGTCGCCGCAGGCGGCGAATGCCTGATCGGTGGCGGGGCCATGGAAGCTCCCGGCTATTTTTACGAGCCGACGCTGATTGCCAATGTCAGTCAGGACAATCCGGCGATCGTCGAGGAGATCTTCGGCCCGGTCCTGACCGTCCAGACCTTCGACAGCGAGGAGGAGGCGCTGGCGCTATCCAGCCATCCGACCTACGGGCTGGCCTCCGGCCTGTTCACCGCCGACCTGTCGCGCACGATCCGTTTCGCGCGCAGGCTCGAGGCGGGCACCGTCTGGGTCAACCGCTACAGCCGCTCGCGCGACCACATCCTGCCCACTGGCGGCTACAAGCGCTCCGGCATCGGCAAGGACCTTGGCCGCGAAGCCTATCTCGCCAACCGCAGGACCAAGAGCGTCCTGATCAGCCTGTGAAGAGATGTCGATGAAAACCTACTCTATCGCCCTGATCCCCGGTGACGGCATCGGCCGCGACGTCACCGCCGCTGCCTGGACAGTGTTGGAAACGGTAGCCAAACAGGGAGGCTTTTGCCTTGCAGGCACGGAGTTCCCCTGGTCCTGCCGCTTCTTCAAGGAAAACGGCCGCATGATGCCCGAGGACGGCATCGAGACCCTGCGCGGCTTCGATGCCATCCTTCTCGGCGCCGTGGGCTGGCCGGCCGAAGTGCCGGATTCCGTGTCGCTGCACGGCCTTCTGCTGCCGATCCGCAAGGCCTTCGTGCAATATGCCAATATCCGGCCGCACCGCCTGTTGCCGGGCGTCAAGGGACCGCTGCGGGCGGAAAGTTTCGACATCCTTTGCATCCGCGAGAACACCGAAGGCGAATATTCCGGCGCCGGCGGACGCGTGCACCAGGGCACGCTGGACGAAGTCGCGGTGGAGACCTCGATCTTCACCCGAGCCGGCGTCGAGCGCATCCTGCGCTTCGGCTTCGAGCAGGCGCGAGCCCGGCGAGGCAAACTCGCCTCCGTCACCAAGTCCAATGCGCAGAAATACTCAATGGTGTTCTGGGACGAGATCACGCGCAAGCTGGCTGCGGAATATCAGGATGTCGCCGTCACCAGCTATCATGTCGACGCGCTCGCCGCGCGCATGATCATGGCGCCGGAGAGTCTCGACGTGGTCGTCGCTTCCAATCTCTTCGGCGACATCCTGACGGACATCGGCGCGGCGATCCAGGGCGGGCTCGGCTACGCAGCTTCCGCCAACATCAACCCCGACCGCTCGGCGCCGTCGATGTTCGAGCCAGTGCACGGCTCCGCGCCCGACATCGCCCATCTTGGCATCGCCAATCCGATCGCCACCATCTGGTCCGGCGCCATGATGCTCGATCATCTTGGCGAGAAGGATGGGGCCTTCCGCATCATGAAAGCGGTCGAAGCGACGACTGCGCGCGGCATCGGAACCACCGCCGGCAAAGACAAGACAGACGCCATTACGGCCGCCGTCGTCGCGGCGCTCACCTGATTTGCGAGGTCGTTTTGATGAAAAACCTGAATGACAACAGTCTCTTCCGCGAGGCCGGCCTCATCGGCGGGAGATGGGTCGCGGCAGGTTCCGGCAGGACGGTCGATGTGATTAATCCTGCAACACAGCTATCGGTCGGCACGGTGCCAGACATGGCTGGTCCGGAGACCCGAACGGCCATACAGGCCGCGGCTTCCGCCTATCAGGATTGGAAAAAGAAGACCCATGCCGAACGTGCCGCCCTGCTGGAGGCCTGGCATGGCCTGATGCTCACGCATCTGGACGATCTCGCGCTGATCCTGACGACGGAACAAGGCAAGCCGCTGGACGAGGCCAAAGGCGAGATCCGCTACGGCGCCTCCTTCGTCAAATGGTTCGCCGAGGAGGCGCGCCGCATCAACGGCCACACCATTCCCGCGCCCTCATCCGACCGCCGCATCATCGTTCTGAAGGAACCGGTTGGCGTTTGCGGCATCATCACGCCGTGGAATTTTCCCAACGCGATGATCACCCGCAAGGTCGCGCCGGCGTTGGCCGCCGGCTGCACCGTGGTCATCAAGCCGTCCGAGTTCACGCCCTATTCGGCACTGGCGCTCGGCGTGCTTGCCGAACGAGCGGGCATCCCCACCGGCGTCATCAACATCGTCACCGGCATGCCGGCCGAGATCGGCAACGAGATCATGGCGAACGAGACCGTGCGCAAGATTTCCTTCACCGGTTCGACCAGGGTCGGCTCACTGCTGATGCGCGGCGCGGCCGACAGCGTGAAAAGGCTCAGCCTCGAGCTCGGCGGCAACGCGCCGTTCATCGTCTTCGACGACGCAGATCTCGATTTGGCAGTCGAAGGCGCGCTCGCCTCGAAATTTCGCAACGGCGGCCAGACCTGCGTGTGCGCCAACCGCATCCTCGTCCAGACCTCGGTCTATGACGCCTTCGCCGCCAAGCTCAGCGCCCGCGTGAACGCCATGATAGTTGGGCCAGGCACGCAGCCCGGCGTCGCGATCGGACCGATGATCAACATGGCGGCGGTCGAGAAGATCGAGCGGCATGTCGAGGACGCGCTCGCCAAGGGTGCTGCGATCGCAACCGAGAAGCCGGCGTTACCGCAGGGCCCGCAATATGTTGCGCCGCTGGTGCTGACCGGCGCAACGGCTGAGATGCAGCTCGCCGGCGAGGAAACCTTTGGTCCGGTAGCGCCGCTCTTCCGTTTCGAGACCGAAGAGGAGGCGATCGCGCTCGCCAACGGCACGCCATACGGACTGGCCTCCTACTTCTACACCGAGAACCTGAAGCGCGCCTGGCGCGTCGGCGAGGCGCTGGAATTCGGCATGGTGGGGCTCAACACCGGCTCCGTCTCGATGGAGGTCGCTCCCTTCGGCGGCGTCAAGCAGTCCGGCCTCGGGCGCGAGGGCGCCCAGGCCGGCATCGAGGAATATCTTGAGATGAAGAGCTTCCATATGGGCGGGCTGGGCTAACCCCAGCCCCGATCACTGGATCCGGTCGAGCGCCTTGTAGTAGAGGCCGACCATCGGCAGGAACCAGGGCTTGCCGGAATAGCCGGGGATGGACGGCCATTGGAGGCCCTTCAGCGGATTGCGATCCTCGCGGCCGAGCATGGCGTCCGCGATGATCATGCCGAGCTGCGTGGAAAGCTGCGCGCCGTGCCCTGAATAGCCCATCGCGTACCAGACCCCATCATGGTAGCCGGCCCGCGGGAAGCGGTCCTTGGTCATGTCGACCAGCCCGCCCCAGCAATAGTCTATCTCGACCTTGGCGAGCTGCGGGAAGATCGCAGCGAGACTTGCCCGCAATATCTGGCCGCTGCTGGCATCGGAGCGCTGGTCCGATGTTGCCGAGAAGCGGGCACGGCCGCCAAAGATCAGGCGCTTGTCCGGCGAAAGCCGGAAGTAGTTGCCGATATTCATCGAGGTCACGCATGTCCGGTTGCCCGGCATCGTCGCGGCGATCTCGGCATCGCTCAGCGGCCGCGTGGCGATGATGAAGCTACCAACGGAGATGAGTCTGCGGCGGAAATAGTCGAAATTCGGCGTGGTGTAGGCGCCGGTCGCCACGAGCAAATTGTCTGCGCTGATGCGGCCGCGCGAAGTGGTCAGCTGATGCAGTGCGCCGGACTGCCTGTGATCCGTCACGGTTGCATTCTCATGGATAATGGCGCCATGGCGGACCGCCGCTGTCGCCAGCCCAGCCACATAGCGGCCCATATGCATCATGGCGCTTTTCTTCGAGAGCATTGCGCCATGAAAGGGCGAGCCGATCTCGGATTTAAGGTCGGTCGACGACAGCAGCGCCGTATCCGAGTCCACTTCCGCATGGACGGCTTCGAAGTTGCGGGCGATCGCTTCGAAATGCTTCGGCTTGGAGGCGAGCTTCAGCTTGCCGGCGCGACGGAAGTTGCAGTCGATGCCTTCCTCGGCGATCAGCGCCGCGATGGTGTCGATGGAATCGTCCAGCGCGCGGTAGAGCGCGATCGCGCGTTCCTTGCCAAGCTCCGCCTTGGCCGAAAGATAGCTGTGCGCGAGGCCGTTGTTCAGATGCCCGCCATTGCGCCCGGAGGCGCCCCAGCCAACCCGCTCCGCTTCCAGCACCACGACCTTGGCGCCGGCCTTCGCCAGCTGGCGCGCGGCGGCGAGACCGGTGAAGCCGCCGCCGACGATGGCGGCGTCGTAGTGCCCCTCGACCGGGCCTTGCGCCCCGCCGGAAAAGACGGGGGCGGTGTCGTGCCAGTAGGAGACGAACTTCATCGGTAATCCGCCTGTTTCAGAGCCCGACCACACCCGGCAGCCCGGAAATATCGGATATCTCCACATAGCCGTAGTAGGGATTGGCCGGCTCGTGGCCGCGGTTGACCCAAACCTTGTTCTTGATGCCGAGGTCATGGGCCGACATCAGGTCGTAGCGGAAGGAAGACGAACAGTGAAGGATGTCTTGCGGACCGCAGCCAAGCCTGTCGAGCATATATTCGAAGGCCTTGAAGCGAGGCTTGTAAGCCTGTGCCTGCTCGGCCGTGTAGACGGCATGGAACGGTGCGCCGAGCTTTTCGACGTTCGACATGATCTGCGCGTTCATGGCGTTGGAGAGGATGACCAGCGGAATTTCCTTGGCGACCTTGGCAAGTCCGGCCGGAACGTCGGCGTGCGGCCCCCAGGTCGGCACGCGCTCATAGACCATTTTGGCGTCATCGGGGCTGAAGCCGACGCCATTGCGTTTGCAGGCGCGCTCCAGCGCGTTGTGGATGACCTCGGCATAGGGCTTCCAGTCGCCCAGAATCTCATCGAGCCGGTAAGCCGCGAAGTCCTTGATGAACTCCTGCATGCGCGGCTCGTCAAGCCGGCTGCCATAGAGGTCGCGCGCCGCCTCCGCCATCTGGAAATTGGTCAACGTGCCGTAGCAGTCGAAGGTGATGTATTTGGGCCTGAAGGAAGCCATGTTCGTCGATCTCCAGTGGAAGCACATCCGCGTTCGGATGTTTTTCATCATAGGCTGGCCGGGAGCGAGCCACCTGACCGAAATGCACGTTCCGAAAGCAGAAAGTTCCGTATCCGCTGGCCTGTTTGGCACGCTGTAGCACCCTGCAGCCGATCCCGAGGGGTTGGTCGGCGGCCTGCGGCGCATCCGCTGCGGCCCGCGCCAGCACAAGATGCGGCGCACCCCCTGCGCAAAGGCGAATGATACTGCCGAAGTCGAAACCTTCAGACGATCTGCAGCCCGCCGATGGCCGAGACTTGGGGCCAGATGGAAAGGTGCCTCATGCAGCAAGGCGAGATCGAACTCCAGGACTTTGGGCCGGATCATATCGAGGGCGCAGTCGCGCTTTCTCGCCAGGAGAACTGGCCGCATCGCCCGCAGGACTGGCAGATGGCGCTGCAACTCTCCAGCGGCGCGGTCGCGCTCGACGACCAGGGCCGGGTCACCGGCACAATCCTGGTAACGCCCTACGGCGCCGATTGCGCCATGATCAACATGGTGATCGTCGACAGGAAGGCGCGGGGCAAAGGACTCGGGCGCCGGCTCATGGAACAGGCCTTTGCCCTTGCCGGCGACCGGCCACTGCGACTTGTCGCGACAACCGACGGCATGCCCCTTTATGAGAAGCTGGGCTTTATGCCCTCGGGCACGATTCTTCAGCACCACGGCCAGGTGGCAGCGCTTGAGGCTCCCGAGGGTGTGGAAGCCGCGAGCACCCACGATCTGCTGGAAATCAAGGCCCTGGACCGTGACGCCTACGGCGCCGACCGTAAAGCTTTGATCGATGCGCTGGCCGAGCGGGGTGAATTCGCAGTCATCCGCCGCAAAGGCATCATCGCGGCCTATGCCGCAATCCGCCCATTCGGACGCGGCGAGGTGATCGGCCCCGTCATTGCGGACAACGCCGCGGACGCCAAAGTGCTGATTAGCTTCTTCGCCGCGTCGCGCCCCGGCGCGTTCCTGCGCGTGGATACCGACAGCCGCACCGGCCTCGCGGGATGGCTGGCCGAAATCGGCCTCGCTCATGTCGGCGGAGGCGTTGCCATGGACCGCCCCGCCAGGAATGGGCCGGAACAGGCCAGGCCAAGAGTTTACGCCCTCGCCAACCAGGCGCTCGGATAGTCCGGAGGACAAAAATGCTCGCCAATTCCCTGCTAGAACTCGACCGCGCCCATCTCATCCATCCGGTCACCTCCTATCGCGGGCACGAGGCGCTCGGCGTGCGCGTGCTGAAATCGGCGAAGGGCGCTACAGTGACCGACGCGTCCGGCCGGCAGCTTCTCGACGGTTTCGCCGGCCTGTGGTGCGTGAATGCCGGCTATGGTCACGACAGCATCGTCGAGGCGGCGGCCCGGCAGATGCGCGAGCTGCCCTACGCCACTGCCTATTTCGATCTCGGCTCGGAGCCCGCCATCCGGCTCGCCTCGGAATTGGCCGAACGCGCGCCCGGCGACCTCAACCACGTCTATTTCACGCTTGGCGGCTCGGATGCGGTCGACAGCACGATCCGTTTCGTCCGCTATTACTGGAATGCCAAGGGCGAGCCGCAGCGCGACCAGTTCATTTCCATCGAGCAAGGTTATCACGGATCGTCGGTGGTCGGCGCTGGCCTGACCGCCCTGCCCGCCTTTCATGCCGGCTTCGGCATTCCCTTCGAATGGCAGCACAAGATCCCCTCGCCCTATCCTTATCGCAATCCGGTTGGGAATGACCCGAACGCCATCACCGCCGCATCGCTTGCGGCGCTGAAGGCCAAGATCGAGGATCTCGGCCCGCAGCGCGTCGCCGCCTTTTATGCCGAGCCGATCCAGGGCTCCGGCGGCGTCATCGTGCCGCCGAAAGGCTGGATCAAGGCGATCCGCGAGCTCTGCCGGGAATACGGCATCCTGTTCATAGCCGACGAGGTGATTACCGGCTTCGGGCGCACAGGCCCCCTGTTTGCCTGCACGGACGAGGATATCGTTCCCGACTTCATGACGACGGCGAAAGGCTTGACTTCGGGCTATATCCCGATGGGCGCCGTGTTCATGGCCGATCATGTCTACAACACCATCGCCGATGGCGCGGGTGCGTCTGCGGTCGGCCATGGCTACACCTATTCCGCCCATCCGGTCAGCGCAGCCGTCGCACTCGAAGTGTTGAAGCTCTATGAAAACGGAATTCTTGAGAACGGCGTCAAGGCCGGCGCCCGCCTGATGGCGGGCCTGTCAGGGTTGAGCGACCATCCGCTGGTCGGCGACGTCCGCGGTCGCGGCATGCTTGCTGCGATCGAGCTGGTGGTCGACAAAAAGAAGAAAACGCCGCTTCCAGCCTCGGCCATGCCGGCGCGACGCGTCTTCGACAGGGCCTGGGACAATGGCATCATCATCCGCGCCTTCGCGCACGGTGTTCTCGGCTATGCCCCTCCGCTCTGCTGCACCGACGACGAGATCGACGCGATCGTCGAGCGCACGCGCCAGACGCTCGACCAGACGCTCGAGGACCCGGACGTGCGCCAGGCGCTGGCATGATGAGAGATGATTATGTCGTGTCTCGAAATATCGCTGGGGCAGACGATTTCGCAATTTTGTGCCGCTACCTCGCGCCTTTTCGGCGAATCCAGCGCGGGGGAAGTGCCAGACTGCTTTTTAAGAAAGGGCCAGAAAGCCCGAATTTCCGGGCTTTCGAACAAGGCCGACGCCCCCGACAGCACGGATTATTGTTCTGTTCAGCATGAGTAATTCGGCCGCGCGCAGAGGAGAGCCAGTCTTGGCCAGGGGCTTTAACGAATTCAAATACGTGACCTTCGATGTGGTCGGTACGCTGATCGACTTCGAAGCCGGCATCACGACCTGCTTGGCCGAGATCGCCGCGGAGGCCGGTGCTTCCGTCGACGGCGAAGAAGCGCTCGCCCTCTACCGGCAGGCCCGCTACATGCCCGATGCGAAGCTTTTCCCCGACGATCTCGCGCGTGTCTACATGGTCATCGCACCGCGGCTCGGCCTGCCGGCCGAGGAGAAATACGGCGCCCGGCTGCGGGATTCGGCGAGCGGCTGGCAAGGCTTCTCCGACAGCAGGGCGGCACTGGCCGGCCTTGCGAAGTCCCACAAGCTGATTGCCACGACCAATGCCCGGCGCTGGGCTCTCGACCATTTCGAGAAGCAGCTTGGATCGCCCTTCTTCGCTACCTTCACCGCCGACGATACCGGCACCGAGAAGCCGGACCCTGCCTTCTTTCAAAAGGTCTTCGACTTCGTGGCCTCCCGCGGCGACAGCAAGGAGGACATCCTGCACGTTGCGCAAAGCCAGTATCACGACATCGGCATATCCCGGACGCTCGGCATGACCAACTGCTGGATCGAGCGCCGCCACGCCCAGAAGGGCTATGGCGGCACGATAGAGCCCAAGCACTTCACCGTGCCCGACTACCACTTCACCTCAATGGCCGACTTTGCGGCGGCCGTGCGGGAAAGCCTGAAGGAACGAACCTGAGCTCAAGACCCGGAAAGCCGCATCAAGACGCGCATCCCGGCCAAACAACAGAAAGGGGAATGACATGAGCGACAAGATCACCAACTGGACCGGAGCAGACGATGCGATGGTCGAAAACGCCATCCGGCGAGGCGCGAGCCGCCGCGAACTCATCAAAATGCTGCTGGCAGGCGGCGCCGCCTTTGCCGCGGGAAGCGCTGTGCTCGGCCGAGCCACCAATGCCGTCGCCGCCACGCCAGTCTCAGGCGGCCACCTCAAGGCTGCCGGCTGGTCGTCCTCGACGGCCGATACGCTCGATCCGGCCAAGGCGTCGCTCTCCACCGACTATGTCCGCTGCTGCTCGCTCTATAACCGCCTGACCTTCCTCGACAGGGATGGCAAGACGCAGATGGAGCTGGCCGAAAGCATCGACAGCAAGGACGCCAAGACCTGGACGGTGAAGCTGCGCAAGGGCGTCACGTTCCATGACGGCAAGGACCTCACCGCCGACGACGTCGTCTTCTCGCTAAAGCGTCACCTCGACAAGGCAGTCGGCTCCAAGGTCGCCAAGATCGCCGCGCAGATGACGGGCTTCAAGTCTGTCGACAAGTCGACCGTCGAAATCACGCTCGCCGACCCGAACGCCGACCTGCCGACCATCCTGGCGCTCCATCACTTCATGATCGTAAGGGACGGCACCACCGACTTTTCCAAAGGCAACGGCACGGGCGCTTTCGTGCTGGAGACCTTCGAGCCGGGCGTGCGCTCGGTGGTCACCAAGAACAAGAACTACTGGAAGTCGGGCAAGCCCTATCTCGATTCCTTCGAGTTCATCGCCATCAGCGACGACAGCGCGCGCGTCAACGCGCTTCTGTCGGGCGATATCGGCTTCGCCGCCTCGATCAATCCGCGCGCGATGAAGCTCATCAGCGGCCAGCAGGGTTTCGAATTGTCGAAGACGACCTCGGGCAACTACACCGACCTCAACATTCGGCTCGATATGGAACCCGGCAACAAGGCCGACTTCGTGGCTGGCATGAAATATCTCGTCAACCGCGAGCAGATCGTCAAATCGGCATTGCGCGGCCTTGGAGAGATCGGCAACGACCAGCCGGTCTCGCCGGCCAACATCTTCCACAACGCCGACCTCAAGCCGAAGACTTTCGATCCGGACAAGGCGAAGTTCCACTTCCAGAAGGCAGGCGTGCTCGGCCAGTCCATCCCGGTGATTGCCTCCGACGCTGCCACCTCCTCGATCGACATGGCCGTGATCATCCAGGCGGCCGGGGCGGATATCGGCATGAAGCTCGATGTCCAGCGCGTCCCCTCCGACGGGTACTGGGACAATTACTGGCTCAAGGCGCCGGTCCATTTCGGCAATATCAATCCGCGTCCGACCCCGGACATCCTGTTCTCGCTGCTATACGCATCCAACGCGCCGTGGAACGAAAGCCAGTACAAGTCCGAGAAGTTCGACAAGATGCTTGTCGAGGCGCGCGGCTCCCTCGATCAGGCCAAGCGCAAGGAGATCTACGACCAGATGCAGACCATGGTGTCCGAGGAGGCGGGCACCATCATCCCGGCCTATATCTCGAATGTCGATGCCCTCTCCAGCAAGGTGAAGGGTTTGGAAGCAAACCCGCTTGGTGGCATGATGGGCTACGCAATGGCCGAGTATCTCTGGCTCGAAGCCTGAGAGGCGCCTGCCGGGGGCCCGGTCAGCCGGCCCCCCGGCACCGCGTCGAGCAATATTTCGGCCGAACGCAACCGCAGGAGCCTCCATGACGTCTGGGGTTTTGAACCTCGTGGTGAAGCGGCTGGGGATCGCGCTCGTCACGCTTCTGATCGTGCTCTTCGCCGTGTTTTTCGCCACCAGCATGCTGCCTGGCGACACCGCGTCGATCCTGCTCGGCCAGGCGGCGACGCCCGAAGCGGTCGCCGGCCTGCGCGAGGCCATGCACCTCAACGATCCGGCGATCCTGCGCTTCCTGCGCTGGCTTCTCGGCCTGCTCCATGGCGACCTCGGCACGTCCTATGCCAACAACATGCCGGTGGCAGCGCTGATCGGCGGCCGTCTGGTCAACACCATGAAGCTAGCCGCCATCACAACGCTGTTGTCGGTGCCGCTGGCGCTGACGCTCGGCATTACCGCCGCGATGCTGCGCGGCTCGCTCTATGACCGCGCTGTCACCGTGCTTTCGATCGGGGTGATCTCGGTGCCGGAGTTCATGGTCGCGACGCTGGCGGTCCTGCTCTTCGCGGTCTATCTAAAATGGCTGCCGGCGTTGTCCTCGGTCAACGAGGCGCATTCGCTGACCGACCTGGTGCGCATCTATGCGATGCCGGTGATCACGCTCACCTTCGTCATCTCCGCCCAGATGGTACGCATGACGCGGGCCGCGGTGATTGAAACGCTCTCCACGCCCTACGCCGAGATGGCGCTGCTCAAGGGCGCCTCGCGCGGCCGCATGGTGCTGAAGCACGCGCTTCCCAATGCGCTCGGCCCGATCGTCAACGCGGTTGCGCTGTCGCTGTCCTATCTGGTCGGCGGCGTCATCATCGTTGAGACAATCTTCAACTATCCTGGCATCGCCAAGCTGATGGTCGATGCCGTCGCGACACGCGACCTGCCGCTGATCCAGAGCTGCGCGATGATCTTCTGCCTCGGCTATCTGCTGCTCATCACGGCCGCGGACATCGTGGCCATCATGTCCAACCCGAGGCTGAGATGACGATGGCACGCGCTGCAGCCTCCCGACGATCCCTGCTCGGCCACAGCTACAATGTTGTCGGCGTCGTGGCTTCGCTGGTTATCCTGGCGTGGACGCTGATCGCCATCTTCGCGCCCTACATCAACCCGCATTCGATCGGCGACATCGTCGATGACGACTATTTCGGCCCGATGCGCCAAGCCCTGTGGCTGGGCTCGGACTATCTCGGCCGCGACATGCTCTCGCGGGTGCTGATGGGCGCGCGCTACACCGTCGGCATATCGCTTGCCGCCGTCTTCATCGCCTGCTTTTCAGGTGTCGTGCTCGGCATGGTCGCGGCCGTCACCGGCGGGTGGTTCGACACCTGCCTCAGCCGCTTCCTCGACGCCATGAACTCCATCCCCAGCAAGCTGTTCGGGCTCGTCGTCGTTGCCGCGGTCGGCTCGTCGATCCCGGTGCTGATCCTGACGCTCGCGGTGATCTATATCCCTGGCGCCTACCGTTTTGCCCGCGCGCTTGCCGTCAACATCAACACCATGGACTTCATGACCGTCGCCCGCGTGCGCGGCGAAAGCACCGCCTACCTCATCGGCTCGGAGGTCCTTCCCAACATTATCCGCCCGGTGCTCGCCGATTTCGGCCTGCGCTTCGTCTTCATCGTGCTCCTGCTTTCCGGCCTGTCCTTTCTCGGGCTCGGGCTGCAACCGCCTCTGGCCGACTGGGGCGCGCTGGTGCGTGAGAATATCGGCGGACTGCCGTTCGCGGCGCCGGCAGTCATCGTACCTTCGCTGGCGATTGCCAGCCTCACCATCAGCGTCAACCTGCTGATCGACAACCTGCCGCAGAAGATCAGGGACAGGGACGCATGACCAATCTCGTCGAGGTGAGGAACCTGAGGATCGAGGCGAAGACCGATTCCGGACGGATCGTCGAAATCATCAAGGGCGTCAGCCTCGACATCGCCGACGGCGAGATCGTCGCGCTGATCGGCGAGAGCGGCTCCGGCAAGACGACGGTGGCGCTCTCACTCATGGGGCACGCACGCCCCGGCTGCCGGATAACCGGCGGCGAGATCAATGTGAACGGCAAGAACATGGCCGCACTTTCCGAAAAGCAGCGAGCCAAGCTGCGGGGCACCGACATTGCCTATGTTCCACAAAGTGCCGCCGCCTCGTTCAATCCCTCGGCGACCATCATGGAGCAGGTGATCGAGGTCACGCGCATCCACAGGCTGATGCCCCCCGAGAAGGCGCGAAAGCGCGCTGTCGAGCTGTTCAGGGCCTTGTCGTTGCCGGATCCGGAAGGGATCGGCGCCCGTTATCCGCACCAGGTTTCCGGCGGCCAGTTGCAGCGGCTATCGGCGGCCATGGCGCTTATCGGCGATCCCAAGCTGGTAATCTTCGACGAGCCGACGACGGCCCTCGATGTGACGACGCAGATAGACGTGCTGAAGGCGTTCAAGTCGGTGATGCGGGCTGGCGGGATAGCAGGTGTGTATGTTTCCCACGACCTCGCCGTCGTCGCCCAGATCGCCGATCACATCGTAGTGCTCAAGGGCGGCGAAGTGCAGGAGGCCGGCAGCACCACCGAAATCCTTTCTGCGGCCCGCCACCCCTACACACGCGAATTGCTCGCGGCCTTCGAGCCGAAGCGGCGGCAAGCGCACGCGGACGCAGATGCCGGCGCGAAGCCGTTGCTGCGCATCGACAATGTGACGGCCGGCTATGGTGCAGTGCGAGACGATGGACTGCCACTTATCCGGGCTGTCAATGCCGTCAGCCTGGTCGTCGAGAAAGGCCGCAACCTCGGCGTCATCGGCGAATCCGGTTGCGGAAAATCGACGCTCGCGCGCGTCATCGCCGGCATCCATCCGGCAGCGGCCGGCGACATCATCTTCGACGGCAAGCAACTGGAGCGCGCCGCAAGCAAACGCAGCCAGGACCAGCTGCGCGAGATGCAGATCGTGTTCCAGTATGCCGATACCGCGCTCAATCCGGCCAAGCCGATCGAAGACATCATCTCCCGCCCGCTGGCCTTCTACCACGCGATGAACAGGCAGGCGCGCACGAAGCGCGTCGATGAACTGCTCGACATGGTGCGGCTGCCGAGAGCGCTGCGCTATCGTCGTCCGTCGGAGCTCTCGGGCGGCCAGAAGCAGCGGGTGAACTTTGCACGCGCGCTGGCAGCCGATCCCAAGCTCATCATCTGCGATGAAATCACCTCAGCGCTCGACACGGTGGTGGCAGCCGCGGTGATCGAACTGCTCAACGAGCTGCAGCGCGAGCTTGGGCTTTCCTATATCTTCATCAGCCACGACCTCTCGGTCGTCGAGGCGATCTGCGACGAGATCATGGTCATGTACAATGGCGAGCGGGTGGAGCAGATCTCACCCGACGGGCTGAAAGCGCCCGCCCACCCCTATTCCAAGCTTCTGTTCTCCTCCGTGCCGAAGCTCGATCCGACGTGGCTCGACGGGCTCGTCCGCGACCCCGAGCTGGTCAGCCAATACGGCCACCGCTAGCTAAGGGCTGAGCCTCACTGGTCAATGCCGAGATGATCTCGGTCAATGCGCTCCATGAGCGCCTCTCCCGATCCTACAATTGCGAACAGATCCGGTAGGCCTCATAGATCGACGAGTAGATATCCCGGCTGGCAACCGCGTCGCCAATGCGATGCAAGACGAACGCTCCGACGGCTTGGCCACTGTCGCCTTCCTCTGTGCTTGCCCCGGTCATGAGCGCGATGTCGGTGACGCCGTCGTTGGCGGAGCGGACGCGCAATTCCTGATAGATGTCTTCCATGGGCACCGTGCCGCGCTCGACAATGAGTTGCGCCGCGGTCATTTCGGTTTCCGCACCGGTGAGTTCGTGCCGGAACATGGCGGCGATCCCATCGCCGTGGCGCGCCGCCTTGACCAGGCGCAGGTCGCCGACGACCCGGATGCCCAGTTCCGAGGCAAGTTTGCGGAAACTCACCCTGTCCGGATAAGGCGTCTCGATGGCCAGGGTGTCATCCGCTATGGCCAGACTGACCACGCGCCCCAGACGTGCCAAGTGGAGGGCACAGGAGATGGCGGCCTGACGTCCGGTCTCGTCGTAGATCAGCACATCCTCCTTGGCTGGCACGACTCCGGTCAGAACGTCCCAGACGCTGTCGCAGTGTTCAGCGCCATCCAGCCATTGCATGTCAGGAATGCCTCCGGTGGCAACGATGACGGCGTCCGGCTTTTCGGCAAGGACAAGCTCGGCATCCGCATAGGTGTTGAGACGGACTTCGACGCCGAGGCGGGCGAGCTCGTCCACACGCCAGTCGACGATGCCGATGAGATCCTTGCGGTCATAGGCAGAGGCTGCAATGAGCACCTGCCCGCCAAGCCGCGCTCCGGCCTCGAGCAGGGTCACCTTGTGCCCGCGCTCGGCTGCAATCCTTGCCGCCTCCATCCCGCCAGGGCCGCCGCCGACCACGACCACACGTTTTGGAGTTCCGGCCCGGTCAATGATATGGCTGACGATCGTTTCGTGACCGCTGGCCGGATTGTGGATGCACTGCACCTTCTTATAAAGGCAGTAGGATGCGCCGACGCACGGGCGAATGCGCTCTTCCTCTCCCCGCATCACCTTGTTGACGATATTTGGGTCCGCGATGTGCGCCCGCGTCATGCCGACCAGGTCGACAAGCTTTTCGCGGATCGCATGCCTGGCGGTGGCGACGTCCCTGATGGCGGCAGCATGGATGACGGGCAGTCTGGTTTGCCGCTTGAACTCTCCCACCAGCGGCAGAAACGGCGCGCTCCTGGTGAACATGCCAGGCATGTTGTGCTCGGCCAGGGAGAGCTCGGTGTCCATGCGGCCGACGATGCAGTTGAAGAAATCGATATGGCCTTCCCGCTCGAACAGCTTGGCGAAGGCAAGACACTCCTCGAAATTTGATCCGTCGTCCGCCGCCTCGTCGATAACGAAACGGATGCCGACGGCGAAGTCGTTACCCACCGCATGGCGGATCGCCTCGTGGACCATCAGGCCGAAGCGCGCCCGGTTCTCCAGGGAGCCGCCGAAGGCATCGGTACGCCTGTTGGTTCGGCGGGACAGGAACTGGCCGATCAGATGGCCCCCGGTGACGGTTTCGACGCCATCCAGACCGCCCTCGACGCAGCGCCTGGCGGCACTCGCGTAATCCTTGACGATCCTGTCGATGTCGGCGCCATCCATCTCTTTCGGAAAATTGCGGTTTCGCATCTCGCGAACGCGCGACGGCGCCACCGGCGGCAGCCAGTTTCCGGCATAGGCACTGGCGCGCCGGCCCAGATGCGAGACCTGGCACATCACGGCCGCGCCGTGGCGATGAATGCGGTGCGACAGCGACTGAAGATGGGGTACGATGCGATCGCTCGAAAAATCCAGCTGACCGCCGCCCCAGCTCGAATCGGGCGACGTCATCGCCGAGCCGCCCACCATCGTCATCGCAAGGCCGCCCCGCGCTTTCTCCTCATGGTAACGCTGATAGCGTTCGAGCGGCAGGCCGCCTTCGTCGAGCATCGAGGCATGGCTGGTGCTGACGATGCGGTTGCGCAGCATCAGGCCCTTCAGCCGAAAGGGCTGAAGCAAGGGATCGCTGGATGCCGTGCCTGCTCGAGGTGCCGCTACGCTCATGTCCGCTCCCGCCCATTCGCGAGGGTTATAGTTCGCCATTTGCAGCGCGGCGGTAAGCTTGAAAATACTTTGGGCAGCTATACGCTGCACGCATGGCCGGTTTTGCAAAACTCGTTCCGTCTGCGCGCGGACTGCTTGTCTTCGAAGCTGCCGTCCGGACGGGCAGCTTCACGGCGGCCGCGCGCGAGTTCAACGTCACGCAGCCGTCGATCAGCCGCAGCATCGCCCAGCTGGAGGCCCATCTTGGCGTCGGTCTTTTCGCACGAGGTCCAGCGGGTTTGGCCCCGACCGCGGAGGCGCGCGCCCTCTATGCGGCCGTAAGCGAGGCATTTGAAGGAATCGAGGGCGTGATCGGCACGATCAGGAAGAACAGCGACGCGAGGCCGGTCGTCACCCTTTCTCTTTCGAGCTCTCTCGCAACCCATTGGTTCGTTCCGAGGTTGGGGGCGTTCGACACGAGGTTCCCCAACGTCGACCTGAGGTTCGAACTGATCGCGGGCGTCCTGCGAGGCCCGGCCGAGAACGTCGACCTTGCCACGCGATTCCTGGCCGACGACGATACGCATTATCACCACTGGCCATTCTGTCCGGAAATCATCGTGCCGGTGTGCAGCCCGTCCTATCTGTCGACCCACGGCCAGTTAGTGCATGCAGGAAACGGGGAAGGTCATGTCCTGCTTCATCTGACCGATGCTAAGCAGCAGTGGCAGGATGCCTGGGGCAGCGTGGCGGACCGCAAGACAAGCCGGGCAAAGTGGCTGGAGTTCTCGGACTATGCGGTCGTCCTTCAGGGGGCCATGAACGGCCAAGGCGTGGCGCTCGGCTGGCTCAGCAATGTTTCAACGGCGTTGCTTCAGGGGACGCTCGTTCGGGCATCCGACAGGCAGATCAACACGGGCCGGACCCATCAGCTGGTTGCGCCACCCTCACGACCGCTGCGACCGATCGTGTCCGACATCGCTGCCTGGATGATTGCCGAGATGCAGGCCGAACTGGAGAGGCTGCATCCTCTGTTGGGGCCGGACACACTGTAAGGGACCTGCGACAACTGCAGTCAGGGCGCGGCCATAGCCGACTACATCGGGAACAGGCTGGGCAGCGGCATGTGTGCCTTGACGATCGGCGACTTCAGGACCACGAAGCTGAAATACTTGTCGATGCCGATATCCATGTCGGTCAGCCGTTCCATGATCGTCTGATACTCGCTGATGCCGGCGGTCATGAATTTCATCAGGTAATCGTAGCCGCCCGAGACAAGGTGGCATTCTATGACCTGGTCGATCTTCTCCACCACGGCGAGAAAGCGGGCGAAGTCGACCTGGCGATGGTTCTTCAATGTGATCTCAGTGAACACCGTCAGCGTCTGGCCGAGCTTGCCGATATTGACCTGGGCGGAATAGCCCTCGATGTAGCCTTCCGACTGGAGCTTTTTCACCCGCATCAGGCATGGGCTCGGCGACAGATGCACCAGCTCGGCCAGTTCGACATTGGTGATGCGCCCGTTCTTCTGCAGTTCGTGCAGAATCTTGATGTCGATCCGATCCAGCTTCATGGCCGTCTCCACGGAACGCATGCCACAGCACAAAATGCCGTGCTGCCAATACCCAGCGACACTAGCACAGCCCAACGGCCTGTCCATCGGATCGGACACCGCTTTGAAGCGCATCGGCTTCCGAATTCAACCGGACTGCCGGAATAAAATTCTGCCTCGCTCTCAACTGCAGCAGCGCCTGCCTGCGCAGCGCGGTAGATTGAAGCCCCCAGGCGGAGATAATCATGCGCGCACCGCTGCAGCAAATTCAGACTTCGAGCGAACTGCCGCAATCCGCGGACGCGGTGGTCATCGGCGGCGGCATCGTCGGCGTCTTTGCGGCCTATTACCTGGCGCGGCGCGGCATGAAGGTCGTGCTCGTAGAAAAGGGGCGCATCGGCGCCGAGCAGTCTTGCCGCAACTGGGGCTGGTGCCGCCAGCAGAACCGCGACGCCCGTGAACTGCCGATGGCGACACGCAGCCTCGATCTGTGGGAGCGTTTCGTGGCGGACAGCGGGGAGGACACCGGCTTTCGCCGCTGCGGCCTACTCTACCTCAGCAATGATGAGGCGGAACTGGCCAGGTGGGCGCGCTGGCGCGACTTCGCCAGAACGGCCGGCGTCACCACGCTTATGCTCGACGGCGCCGAGGCCAGTGAGCGGGGCCGCGCAACAGGCCGACCATGGAAGGGCGGCGTCTTCTCGCCGAGCGACGGCACCGCCGATCCGTCGCGCGCCGCGCCCTCGGTCGCCCGAGCCATCCTGAAGCTGGGCGGCACGGTGCTGCAAAATTGCGCCGCGCGCGGTATCGAGACCGAGGGTGGACGCCTGAGCGCCGTTGTCACGGAAAACGGAACGATCCGCACGAAGGTGGCTGTCCTGGCCGGCGGCGCCTGGGCGTCCTCCTTCTGCCGGCAGTTCGGCTTCCGCTTTCCGCAGGCAGCTATCCGCTCCTCGATCTTGTCCGTCTCGCCCGGCGCGGAGGGCCTGCCGGACGCGCTGCACACGGCAAAGATTTCCGTCACGCGTCGTGACAATGGCGGCTACACACTCGCCATCAGCGGTCGGGGACGCGTCGATGTCACGCCCCAGCAGCTGCGCTTCTCGTCGCACTTCGTGCCGATGTTCCTGAAGCGGTGGCGCAGCCTTGCGCCGGGCGGCCTGCAGGGTGTGCGTTGTGGGCACGAAACGCTCAAGCTTTGGCGGCTCGACCAACCCACGCCGATGGAGCGCATGCGCATTCTCGATCCGGTCCCGGACAAGGCGACCATCCGCCTGACCCACGCCCGCGCGCTCGAGCTGTTGCCGGCGCTGCGCCAGACAAGGATCAGCGCGGCCTGGGCCGGCTATATCGACAGCACGCCGGACGGCGTGCCCGCGATCGGCGAGATTGATGCCGTTCCAGGCTTCTTCCTGGCTGCCGGATTTTCGGGACACGGCTTCGGCATAGGATCCGGCGCCGGACACCTGGTGGCCGATCTCGTCACCGGCTCGGAGCCGATTGTCGACCCGAAATCCTACGATCCGCGGCGCTTCGATGCTTCGTCCTGGGGTAAGGTCGCCGATTTCTAAGGCTCGCCACGACTTTCGCGCTCGCATCAGCCCTCCTGGAGAAAAGCGCCGACAGGCGCGGGCCGCACAGGCGCCTGTCCGCGAAACCGGCCGACATCCTTTGGCGCGCATCCGGCCTGCGCCGTGATGACTTCGACGGCGGCCGGCAGGCAATAGCGTCCCTGGCAGCGGCCCATGCCGACGCGCGACAGCGATTTCACTCGGTTGGCCTCGCCGCCGCCATGCTCCACGCTCTCACGTATGCTTCCCGCGGTCACGTTCTCGCAGCGGCAGACGATCGCATCGTCGGGGAGTGCCCGGGCCATCGCCCCCGGCCACGGAAAGGCGATGGCCAGACCGCGCGCAAAGCGCTTGAGCCGCTTAAGCTTGAGCAGGTCGGCGCCGACGGAAGGCATCGGATGTCCCAGATCGGCAAGGCAGGCTGCCGCCGCGAGCCTGCCGGCGATTTCCGCGCCGTCCGCCCCAAGCAGGCGAGCCCCATCGCCTGCAAGGTAGAGGCCGTTGCCGGCCCGCCCCATCTCGTCGATCTTCGGCAGCCATTGCTGCCACTGCTCGTCATAGGTGAAGGCGCATCCGGCGATATCGGCTAGATGCGTCTCCGCCCGCAGATGCCAGCCCATGCCGATCATGTCGCATGAGGTGACGCGCTCCCTTCCGCCGGCGTCGCGCCAGCGAAACGCCACCACGCCCGACCCGTCGGCCTCGATCCGTTCCAGCGTCACGCCCGCATGGTAGCGACCACCAAGCCGCGCCCGCATAACCAAACCGCGCAACGCGACGGCTGGCCGAGCGGCAAGATCCCACAGGCCTCGCAGTTGCTGGCGCCAGGGGGAGGTGTCGAGCACCGCCACCACATCCGCGCCAGCCTTGACGAGTTGGGCACCAACCAGGGTCAGCAAAGGCCCCGATCCCATAAGGACGATCCGTCGCCCGAGCGCCACGCCCTGCGCCTTGAGCGCGATCTGCGCAGCACCCAGGCTGTAGACGCCGGCGTTCTGCCAGCCTGGAACGGGGGCGACGCGGTCGGACGCGCCGGTGGCAAGGATCAGGCGGTCATAGACGATCATCTGCACGCCGCCCTCCCCCAGCACATGCAGCCGCCCCTCATGCGCGGCGATGACCGAGGTGCCGGCGCAATGGGTGAGCCGCCGCTCTTCGGCCAGTCGGTCGAAGAGCGAATGCAGCGCGCGGGCCTTGGCCGCCTCCGATCCATAGAGCTCTTCCGGCGTACGGGTGAACCCGGTAGCCGGGCGGCGATAGATCTGGCCGCCTGCGCGCTGCCCCTCGTCAATCACAAGCGGATGGAAGCCAGCATCGACTAGCGTCGCCGCAGCCCTGATACCGGCAGGGCCGGCACCCACGATCACGATGCGGGGCGAGGCAACATCGCTCACGGCCAGTTCTCCGGTGGCTGAGTGCGCAGCCGCATGCCCTCGGAGATCAGGGTCGTGCACGCGCGCAGGCGCGGTCCCTCCTCTTGCCAGACCCAGCAATCCTGGCAGGCTCCCATCAGGCAGAAGCCGGCGCGCGGCTCCGATCCGAACTCGGAGTTCCGCAAGGCGTGTCCTGACGCCAGCATGGCGGTCAGCACGGTGTCGCCCGCGAGCGCGCTGCGCCTCTCACCGTCGAGAAGGAAATGCACCTCTGCCCGGTCCCGCTCCGCCAGCCGGACGATGCGGCCGCCCGTGATCATTCCGCAGCCTCCCGCACTGCGCGAGGACGCGGCAGTTCGGGGAAACGCTCGCAGACCGCATCAAAGGCCGCCTGAACGCCCTTCGGCCCGGCGCATCCCTTCATGCGGCGGAAGATCTCGGTCTTGGCGAAGAATCGCCAGTGGATCGGCAAGGCTTCAAGCAGAGCATGGAGCCGGTCGTAGGCGGCGGGCGTCCACTGCGCTTCGTAGCCGTCGCGCTCGGGGCCGAAATGGAAATGGCCGATGGCGGGCGCCCTTTGCGCGCGCAGCTGCTCCGTCGCTTGCTCGTCGACCGCGGTGCCGCGAAAGACGACGCCATAGTCACGCTCGGCCGCAGCCTGCGAGATGTAGCCGCGCCGAACGTCCAGCGCCACCCGCCAGGGCTCGCGCTGATGCGGATCGCCGCGCCCGCCGCCCCCCGCCGAGCGGATTTCCAGCACGTCACCTGGCTGCAGAACCGCCGTGTCGATGTTGCCCAGCCGCCGCTCGTGCTCTGTCCCTGGATTGACGACCATGTCCGAGAGACCGGCCGCCTTGCCGCCCAGCACGCCCCAGGGTCGGAAGAAGCTGCGGTCGCGATTGCGTGCCGTGATCCGGGAGTCGGGCGCGAAGACGCGGAAGGCCATCTCTGTCGCCAGCCCGCCCCGCCACCGCCCGGCGCCGCCGCTGTCCTTGGCGAGGCCATATCTGACGAATTCGACCGGCGTCTCGGTCTCGGTGATCTCGATCGGCGTGTTCTTGAGATAAGCGGCATCCGCCCCCGATCCATTTGTCCCATCGCGATGCGGCATCGCCCCGCCGCCACCCACCACCGGGTTCACCGCCGCGATGACGGTGCGGCTCGTGCGCTCGTCCGTCGTCATGACGTTGACGATGCAGTTGTTGCCGGCCGGCGCAGCGGACATCCGCTCCGGCACGGCCTGCGAGAAAGCGCCGAAGATCACCGAGCGCAGCCGGGCGCATGTGAGCGAACGCATGCCCACGGCGGCCGGGTGGACCGGATTGAGCACCGAACCGAGGGGCGTGATGCAGGTAAACGGCCGGGTGAGGCCCGTGTTGAGCAGGATCTTCGGGTTCAACGTGTAGAGCACATAGTAGACGCCTACCAGCAGCATGGTGTGGCGCGGGTCGCCGCCCGAGGGCACGTTGAGCGAGGAGCCGAGCTGCGGATCGGAGCCGGTGAAGTCGAGCACCGCCTCGTCGCCCCTGATCGTCAGCGTCAGCTTCAGCCGGCAAGGGTTGGCCTCGACCGAATCCTCGTCGGCATAGTCGGCGAATTGCCATATGCCGTCGGGCATGGCGCGCAGCACGTCGCGCGCTTGCGCCTCCGCATGGTCGAGAAGCGCGGAAACGCCTTCGACGAAGCCGGCCTTGCCGAACTTCCGCACCATCGCCTGGATCTTGCGCTCGCCGGTGTTGAGCGCGCCGACCAGTGCCTTGATGTCGCCGATGTTGAGGTCGGGCTTGCGCACATTGGTGCTCATGATCCGCAGGATGGTCTCGTCGAAGACGCCCTCCCTCACCAGCTTCATCGGCGGGAAGCGGATGCCTTCCTGATGGATTTCGGTCAGCCCCCGGCTGAGCGAGGCCGGCACCGCCCCGCCCATGTCGGTGTTGTGGATGTGCCCGCCGGTCCAGGCGACGATCTCGCCGCCGACGAAGACGGGCTTCCACAGATGCGTGTCGGGCGCATGCGTGGCGACGTGGCCGGAATAGGGATCGTTGGTGAACGCAACATCGCCCGGCCGGTAGTCGTCGACCATCGCGATAGCCCGATGATACGAAAGCCCCGGATACCAGGTGGCGCCGAGTTCCATCGGCACGGCGAAAGTCGCGCCCCCACTATCCATCAGCATCACCGTGAAATCCTGCGTCTCCTTGACGAAGGCGGAGTGCGCGGTGCGGTGCAGCGTGTGGGCCATATTCTCGGCCGCCGCGCGGGCATGGTTCGCTAGAACCTGCAGGTTTGTCCGGTCAAACATGGCGTCACTCCGGGAACGTCAGCAGAAGGTTGAGATGGCGGTCGACCCGTGCTTGCGTCCCCGCGGGGATCGCAAACGTGGTGTCTTCCTGAACGACCACGGCAGGCCCATGGAACGTGCTGCCAGGCATGAGGGTCTGCCGGTCGTGAAGGTCGACGGTCTCGACGCCGAGGCCCGTATAGACCGGGAGCCGGCGCGCCGGATTGGCTGGGGCATCAACCTCGTCGATTTGCAGGGAGGAAAGCTTTGGCCCTGCGCCTATGGCGGACAGCCGGATGTTCACAAGCTCGATATCGCCGTCTGGATCGTGAAAATCGTAGAGCTGCTGATGGGTGAGGTGAAAAGCCTGCACGATGGCGGCCATATCGCCATCCGCCAGCCATTGCGGCGAAAGGACGACTTCGATCTCATAGCTCTGCCCGACATAGCGCATGTCGCAGAAGAGGTTGAGTTCCGCGGCCGCGTCATGCCCCTGCTCTGCGAGCCAATGACGCCCCTCACCCGCAAGCGCTTCGAAGGCCTCGCGGATGGCGGGAAGCGACGCTGAGGACAGCGGGCTGAAGATGGTGCGGATAAAATCGCCGCGCAGATCCGCCACCAACCCGCCGAGTGCCGAGACCACGCCGGGGCGGCGCGGCGCCATCACTCGTTTCATGCCGAGTTCGCGGGCGAGGAAAGAGCCGAGCATCGGGCCGCCGCCGCCGAATGGCATCAGCGTGAAATCGCGCAGGTCGACACCAGCGCGCGAGGCGAGTTTCTCGACCTCGACGAACATTTCCGACACCGCGATATCGAGGATTGCCTGCGCGGTCTGCTCGATCGTGCGGCCGAGCCGGGCGGCAAGCTCGCCGACCGCGCGATGCGCCAATCCAGTGTCGATCCGGAGCTGGCCATAGGCCATCTCGCTGTGGCCGAGCCATCCGCACACCACCATGGCGTCAGTCACCGTCGCCCGTTCGCCGCCGCGGCCGTAGCATGCCGGTCCCGGTGCCGAGCCAGCCGATTCCGGCCCGACTCGCAGCACGCCTTGCGCATCGATACTGGCGATCGAGCCGCCGCCCACGCCGATCGAGCTCACCGACACGGATGGAATGTGGAGCGGGAATTCGCCGATCAGTTCGCCGGTGCCGAACTGCGCCTCGCCGTCTATGATCAGCGCGAAGTCGGCCGACGTCCCACCGATGTCGAGGGTAAGGATCTTGTCTTCGCCGGCTTGACGCGCCAGCCACGAGGCGCCGATGACGCCGGAAGCCGTTCCCGACAAAAGCATGTTCACGCATGCGCGCTTGCCTTCGGCGGCGTTCATCAGCCCGCCATTCGATTTCGTCAGCATCGGGCGCGCCGGCACACCGCAGCTCCTCAGCCGCTCTTCCAGCGCTGTCAGATAGCCCGAGACGCGCGGATGGACATAGCCATTGAGAATGGCAGTCGAGCTGCGTTCATACTCGCGGATGACCGGCCACACTTCGGCAGAGGTGAAGACGAAGAGGTCCGGTGCCAGACGGGCGATCGCGGCCTTGACCGAGGCTTCCTGCGCGGCGTTGCGCCAGGCATGGAGGAAGGAAACGATAATCCCTTGCGCTCCGCCTGCTTTCGCAGCCGCAACCGCCCGTTCGACGACGGCGATGTCGGGTGCCTGAGTTTCACTGCCATCGGCACGCATGCGGGCCGGAATGCCGAACACCATATCGCGCGAGATCAGCGGGTCCGGCCGCGCGCAGAACAGCGAATACATGTCCGGCATTCGCAGCCGCGCGAGCTCGACCACGTCCTCGAAGCCGGCATTGGTGAACAACGCGAGCGCGGCGCCCTTGCGCTGGATGATGGTATTGATGCCGACGGTCGTGCCGTGCACGAAGCGCGTCATATGGGTGGGATCGAAGCCTTCACGTTCCGCCAGGAGGGCGAGGCCCGCCATCAGCTCGGCGCCCGGATCGTCCGGCGTCGTCAGCACCTTCAGCGAGGCGACACGGCCGGAACGGGCCTCCAGCGCGCAGAAGTCAATGAATGTTCCGCCGATATCGACGCCGACCTTCCAGTCGGCTTCGTTCTGCGCCTCGTCCGCCGCGATGGCACCGTCCATGATGCGTCCCTTCCTGTCTGCCGACCAAAACTCGCACGAGCGGACGATCAACGTCCAAGATGGATGAGGGGGAAGGATATAAGTCCTGCTTATGCCTTGGCGCGATGCTCACCGAGAACGGCGGAACAAGCCATACGGATTTCGTCGCGCATCATCTCGTCGGCGCGCGACAGGGCCCGGGCACGCGACGTGAGCAGCGCGATCGGAAATTCCGGTCCGGCCGCCAATGGCCTGACAGCAAGGCCGGCGAACTGGTGCCAGGGCAGCAGCGCGTCGACCAGGCCGATACCCAGGCCGGCCTGGACGAAACCGATCGTGGAAATAGAGACGTCGATCTCTAGCGATGGTGAAAGCACCACGCCTTGCGCGCGGGCAGCGTGGGCCAGTTCGTCAGCGGGGCGGGTATTGCCGCGATAGGATATCAGCTCCTCCCCGGCTAGGTCGGCGAGCGTCAGCTCCGTTTTCTTCTGCAGTGAATGCCCGGCAGGCAGCAGGCAGGCGAAGCCGACGCTACCGATCACCTCCGCCTCGATATCGGGAGGCAGCCGGTCGTCCATGGCTACGCCGAGGCTGGCATCGCCGGCGCGCAGCATGTCGACGATCGCGGCGATCGGCGCGCTGTTGGAACGCAGCAAAATGTCCGGATGCTGCGTCCGGAATGCGGTGAAGGCGCGCGGCAATATCGCCATGGCCGGCGGTGGCGAAGCCGCGACCCGCACCAGCCCGGTCCGCCCGAGACGCAGGTCGGTAGTCTTGCGGCGCAAACCTTCCAGGCCCGCCGACAGCCGCTCGGCATCGGCGAAGATCTCGAGCGCCTCAGGCGTCGGCCGCAGCCGGCCTTTGACCCGTTCGAACAGGGTGAAGCCAAGCTCGTCCTCGGTATGAAGCAGTATCTGGCTGAGCGCGGGCTGCGAGATGTTCAGCATCCGCGCCGCGGCGGTCACGGTGCTTGCGCGCATGACGGCGATGAACACTTCGAGCTGCCGGGCCCGCAAATCCCAACTCCATAGGTCGAGCTTATGACTTCCGTCCAAACCCATCTTTGACGCAATGCCGCGGCGCCGACAAGATGGATGCATCCAAGGATCTGCTGCTCTTCGCTAAGGAATGACTATGGATGTGATCGTGCTGGGCGGCGGACTGATGGGGACGGCTTCGGCCTATTTTCTCGCCAGGCGCGGCGCGCGCGTGACGCTGATCGAGCGCCGCCGGATCGGCTCCGGGGCGACCGTCGCTTCGTTCGGTAACATCAGGCGCACGGGCCGCCATTTATCCCAGTTGCCGCTTGCCCATCGCTCGCTCAAGCTCTGGGGCGACGCCGAAAAAATGCTTGGCCGCGACGTCGAATTTCGCGCCACCGGCCACATCCGACTGATTTTCGATGAGGGAAGTCTTGCCGACATGCGGGCCTATGCTCAGGCGGCGCGACCCTGGGGACTGGAGCTGGAGGAACTTGGCCCGCGCGAAATCCGCTCCCGGTTTCGCGGCCTCGGTCCCGAGGCGATCTCTGCGTCATTCTCGCCGCATGACGGCAGCGGCAATCCCCGGCTCATCGCACCGGCCTTTGCCGAGGCTGCCCACAAGCTGGGGGTCGAGATCGTCGAGGATGCCAAGGTCGATAAGATCAGCCACACCGACGCCGGATTCCGTATCGCTAGCTCAAAAGGCGCATTCGCCGCCGAGTACCTGCTCAACACCGCCGGCGCTTGGGGCGCCCGCGTCGCTGCGCAATTCGGAGAAGAAGTTCCACTGGAAGCGCGCGGCCCGCAGATGGGCGTGACAGAGCCGTTGCCGCACCGGATCCTGCCGGTGGTCGGCATATGGACACGCGACAAGGATTATGGGGCCTACCTGCGTCAGGTCGAGCGGGGCAACATCGTCTTCGGCGGCGCGGCCGAAAGGGTGCCGGTGGATCTCGAACCCGGCCACGCAAGAGCCGACCCCAGGCGCCTGCCGTTACAGTTGCGCGCCGTCGCGCGGCTGCTTCCGGCGATCGCAAAGGTCGCGGTCATCCGCACATGGTCCGGATGCGAGGGCTATACGAGCGACATGCTGCCGGTCATGGGGCAGTCGGCAACGACGCCGGGCTTGTTCCATGCCTTCGGTTTCTGCGGGCACGGTTTTCAACTCGGCCCGGGCGTCGGCGAGGCCATGGCCGAACTGATCACGACCGGCCGCTGCGAAACGCCACTCGACGATTTCAGGATCGATCGCTTCGCCGGCGCAACCTGGCCAAGCCACTGAGGTCGCAGCAAACGAGCGACGCACCCACGCGCCCTCTCCGAAAAAGGGCGGAAACGAACGGTAGTGCCTACCCAGGTCCTATCCACCGTTGCTTGCGAGGGGCGCGTAGCTGGCAGGTTCTTAGCAACCATCTCGCCTGCGAGCGCCAGGATCTCGGCGTGGTCCAGTTCAAGCGCAATGACGACCGACGCCGCGACGTTGCTGAACGGTTCGCGGACATCCGCCTTTCTTGCCTGTGAGGGTTTATGAGAAGCCCGTTGATACCAGCGCGCAAACGCAGTGAAGCAACCCAGACCTAGAAAATGTGCGAGTGCTGCCTCCGGGCCTGACGCTACCACGGCGTAAATAGTCGATGTCGAGTTAGATCGAAGCTCCAGCTGAAAGCAAGGACCGGCTTTGAAGCTGCGACCTCGCAGAGTTCGGCACCGCCATTGAATGGCGATGCGAGAGACCGCACGCCTGCCTTGGCCACCACTCATGAATGCAAACGACCGATAACGGCCTGCAACAAAACAAGCACTTACCCTTAAAGGCGGGATAATTCGCGCTCTTACGCCGCACACTTGGTTGATCCATCCAACGGAACCGAGGCGCAAAAGGGCGCTGCTCGGTCGTTCGGATCGAGTCTCAACTGTCAGGTTCGATTTGCCTATGAAACAACAGCTGTCGTTCGGCACCCGCCCTCTTCTGAGGCCGTCACTGCATCTTCGATACCTTGCTGCAACCGGAAATAATCCAGGGGACAAAACCGCAGGTCTCGGGATGCTTGTGGCAGGCAAATGGCAGAAATCGACCCATTAGTGACAAGGCTACGGATAGGCTTAACCGTTCATAGTCGGAAGCTTTCGTAAAATTAGGTGAATGCGAAAGTCTTATCTAGATATAGCTTACTCGGCAGGCATGCTGAATCGATGGGGTGCTCCTGTGCGTTGCCTAGTTTCTTTTTTCCTTTCCGTTGTCGCATTAACCTGGATTTTTCCGGCGTGGGCTGAACCCGACGCGTTGCAATCCTTGTCAGGTGAGTGGCACCAGATCGCTTCCAATGCCGGCAAATGTGCCAATTGCCGCATCATAGTTAGAATGGCCGGTGAAAATTTTTCAGTTAAGGCCAGTAATGGCTGGGCGGCTGTTGTACGTCCGAGTTTTCAAGGGAAGCCCTACGCGGCCGGGAAAGGGAGTTGGGAGCCAAATTCGGGAGGCTCCTACGGAGGGAAGGAATTTTATCTCAATCTCGGGATAGTCAATAATAGGCTCTTGATGCTCATGACCGTGCCCGGTCCAGATGGCAAGCTCAGCAACATCAAGGCAACATTCCAAAAGGAATCCGGAGAATCCCTCTAGAATCGCTGAAGCACCCAGCCGCGGTCGGCGGGCCACGATTGCTGGGCTGCATGATGGGTCAGGTTCTAGCCCTAGGCGCCAAGCGCATCCGAAAGATTCGGCATGCGTGCTTAAATTTGCCTGAGCGTCCGGTTGGAGGCGCAAAGGTGCTGTGCACACTTGGAGGCATGCTGACGCGCGCTATCAGGAATGCACACGCGCAAAAGGGTCGGAGTCTCCCAAATTGTCCGAAAACCGAATCTGGTGTCCTACCTTGTCCATGAGCACGCGCAATTCGGACTGAGGCGCGACCCAGAAAGTTCGAAAAGCTTCCAGGAACCCCACGCGAATCTTAGTCACTAGCGATTTTAGCGCGATCTTTCGACTGCTTTGGGGCCGCTTGCCGACAGTCCGGTTTTGGCCGAGGAATCCGGTAAAGCGGTCATTCGACTGACGACCCCATGTCGGTCGTTCAGCTGCTCGTGAGCAGTCGCTGAAAGCTGCCAATCGTCTTGACTTCGCCTCTGGCACAGTTGGAGCCGAGAGCGGCATGTTCGCTTCTAATGACATGCTGCGTTCTCCTTGGGCGTCTCCGCTCCCATTTAGTTGTGACACGCTTCGGTCAACTGCAGACGTGACTGCGCATCTGCCGCTTAAAGTCAACACTTTCATGTTAGCTCAGCTTAGGAGCCGGTGTGATTAGGCACAATTTTCTGTAATGCTCGGCAAGACTGCATCGCATCGATGGGGGTAAGATGTTGGACGACGAAAACCGCCGCCTCATAATGGATCGGCTTGGCGGGGCGGTGGATGATCTCGTAGCGGACTTGTACTCAGACACCGCAGGCGGTGTCAGTGTGGTGCAGGAAGCCGAGATCACGTCGCGATTGTGCCAGCGCCTGGAAGACAGGCTGGATAACTCGCCGGCAGGAGAATATGTCTTTCGAGTAATAGCCCAGTCATTGCCGGATCGTGGCCCAAACTCGATGGAAAAGCTTTTCGGCGCGGACCTTTTCCTGTCGATCTCGCTCGATGGGGCTGACGGCTTTGACAAAGGCATTTTTATCCAGGCGAAGTATGACCGCAACATCAACCGCACCGAACTGAAAGATGCTTGCCGCCGTATGGAGGCAATAGCAGAACGCCAAGGCGTTTACGTCTGGGTGTATGAACCTGATGGCGTCAAAGTGCTGTCATCGCACCAGGTGAGTCAGATGAAGCAAAACTCTCTCACCGGAATCCAACCACGGACGATGACCGGTTTCACTGGGCGCATCGTGGATTGTTATGCGGGCAGTCGAGCCTGGGGAATTCCGTCTACTGGAGACCGGCGCAAATTGGTCGCTGAGCGCCTACTTGAAGCGAGAGCGAGCAATCTCCTGGACATCAAACTGAAAAAAGATCGAGGCTGACGACCGAAACGCCCGGTCCCCTGACGGATAAACACCATGCTTGTCGATATCTTTGCTCGCCGATACGAAGGAGTTCAGCTTCGTGCAGCGTTTGAGGAGCGGGACAGTCGCCTGCTTGTCCAATCGTTCCGTATCCTGGCGGAGGACCTGGCGCCTTATTACCTGGATGGCCAGGAGAACCCTGCATCCGTCACTTTCTGGACGACGCTTGAAAGCAGCCTGTCACGCGAATTTGGCATGAAAGAGCTTTCCCAACACTGGTCGTCCTATACCACCAACGGGCGACTTCAGACGTTCAAAAATACCCTGCTTTCGGTCTGCGAGAAGTGGCTGACCCAGCCCCCTGCCGGTTCACCAGATACCCACTTAAAAGAGCGCTTGAGCCTCATCGAACTTGGCTTCCGCGCCAAGGAAACCGAAATTGCAGCAATGAATGCGAGGGATATATCGGATGGCGAGAAGCTACTTGCCTCGCTCACCCGCCCGGGACTGAGAGTGCCTGGAAATCCAGAAGACGGCGCCCGCGCTCGACGCGCTATGCGAACGAAGGCATTTCAGACCGCTGTAGACGAATTGAACACTCGCTTCCGCCAAGCCAGATATCCTTTGAATTACCATAACGGCTTCATTCAGATAGTGACCGACGATCTGGTGCAGATCGAGATTGAGACCCCCTTTTGGTCTCGCCTGGCAGCCCGACAATGGCAAAACGTTGACATCGACATGAAAGAGGCGCTCGACCTCCGCGACAGTGACGGCAGGGACCCTGCTTTTTATGCGGCACGAGCGTTGGAAAGCACCATCAAAATCATCTCCGACACCAAAGGATGGACGCACGGAAAAGAGAGGGGTGCCCACAATTACATTGATAACCTCTGCTCTAAGACAAATGCCTTCATAGCCCCTTGGGAAGGCGCCTCGATCAAAGACTTCTTCACCCACGTTCGAAATCCATTCGGGCATGGGGCCGGTAGCTCAACCATGCCGTCGCTGACGAGACCACAAACAGAATGGGCAATCGAGTTCAGTATGAGCTGGATAAAGAACCTGATCCGGCGCATGTAGTGGTGCTTGTCGGCTTCCGTATCTCCGCAATTGGCGCTTTCCTGAAAGGAAACAAAGCGGCTGCTCTCAGGCGATGACGCCTATTGCTTCAACGGCAGACATGGGGGCGCAAAACTGCCGTTCGCGTCGTGGATAGCATTCGGGTCAGACTTTCCCGTCCCCACCGGTCTTTGCAACCCGAGACAGGCCCATCACGCCCGATACTGTAGAAAATATCGCATGCTCTCCGAGCGGCGGGAAGGCGGTAGCGCTCTACCGCTACCATCAATACGGCGTTAGGCTATAGTTCGCGCGCTAAGAGAGCTATATTCTAAACTCGACCCAACATCCGATGCAGCTCGCCGCGTAGCTCGGCATGGACCTCGCCGCGCTTGTCGCCGGCCGTGAGCACGATCTCTCCGATCGACGAGCGCAGCGCAGCGGCGGCCGGACGTCAGTCATTTTTGGCAGGTCAGGCTCCATCTTCATAGCGCTCCCGCAGCGAGCTTGCTCCGCCCGGCAGTGTGGAAGTGCCCTGCTGCGCCAATGCCGCGGCCTCATCATCAACCCGAAAGCCGCCGCAGCGCTTGCCACAATTTGGGTTTCGGGCGTGATCTCGGGCGCCGGCAATCTGCGCAGCGCCGGAGCCGGAACCTGGTCGTTTCGGGCGCGAATACCTATACCGGCCAGACCATCGTCGACAGCGGACCCTTGCGCACGGGATCGGCCAGGCCGTCATCGGCTCGAAGGCCTTCCAGGTCAATGGCGGCACGCTGGACCTCAACAGCTTCGACCAGACGCTGACCACCCTCACCGGCACCGGCGGCACGCTGGCCCTGGGCAGCGCGAAGCTGATGACAGACGGGCACCACCTCAATCGTCCGCTAGGTTGAAGGCTGTCCGGCACCGTCCTTCGGCACTCTTGATGGAGATCGGCAGCGCCTCTTTGGACACAATTGAGCCATCCGACACGACCGTGCGCTACCGTTCGCGAGCCCGAGCACTGGCGGCCTACGATGAGTCACTGACGAGGCAAGCTGGAACAACTGAGGCCCGCTTTGGTTTTCCCTTTGCTTTCCTCTTTTTTGGACGACTCACATGGAACCTGCTGTCACCGATCGCGTCGAGATCAAGAAATACAATCATCCGACCGGCGGATGGGGCTCGCTCAAGTCTCTGATCCGCAACGCGCGGGACCAGGGGCTGCTGCTGTCCGACATATGGAGCACGTTGCTGAAGCAGAACAAGGCGGACGGCTACATGTGCGTCTCCTGCTCATGGGCGAAGCCGGCCGAGCCGCGGCCTTTCGAGTTCTGCGAGAACGGCGCCAAGGCGACGATGTGGGAGCAGACCAGCAGGCGCTGCGAGCCGTCCTTCTTTGCCACCCATAGCGTGACCGAACTCCTGGATTGGCCGGATCACGATCTTGAGAAACAGGGACGCCTGACGGAGCCGATGCGCTATAACCGCGCCACCGACAAATACGAGCCTGTGGCGTGGCCGGACGCGTTCGGCGATATGGGCGCTCAACTCAGGCGCCTCGACCCGAAGTCCGTGGTCTTCTACACGTCCGGACGCGCCTCACTCGAGGCCTCGTTCATGTATCAGCTCTTCGCCCGCATCTACGGCTCTTCGAACCTGCCCGATTCCTCGAACATGTGTCACGAGTCGACGTCGGTCGGCCTACCGGAATCGATCGGCTCTCCTGTCGGAACGGTGCAATTGGAGGACTTCGCCAAATCCGACATGATGTTCTTCTTCGGCCACAATACCGGTGTCACCGCGCCGCGCCTGTTACACCCCATCGAGGACGCTCGCCAGCGCGGTGTCCCGGTGATCACCTTCAACCCTCTGCGGGAGCGGGGCTTGGTGAGATTCAAGAACCCGCAGAACCCGGTCGAGATGCTGTCGCCAGGGCCAGGAACGAAAATGTCGAGCGATTTCTTCCAGATCCGGGCGGGCGGGGATATTGCGGCCATGAATGGTATCGCCAAGGCTGTGCTGGCGCTCGATGACGCAGCCCGAGAGCGAGGCGGAAAACGCGTCCTCGATACCGCTTTCATCGAGGAGCATACATGCGGCTTTGCCGACTTCGAAGCCTATCTGCGCGCGACCGATTGGGAAGACATCGTTCGACGTTCCGGCATCTCGCGGGCTGATCTCGAACATGTCGCTGAAGTATACAGTTCGGCCAATGCGGTCATCGGCAATTACGGCATGGGGCTCACTCAGCATCGCCACGGCACCGAGAATGTGCAGATGCTGTGTAACCTGCTGCTCATGCGCGGCAATATCGGCAAGCCCGGAGCCGGCATATCGCCGTTGCGCGGACACTCCAACGTGCAGGGACAGCGAACGGTCGGCATTTCCGAAAAGCCGGAGCTCGTCCCGCTCGACAAATTTCGCGACTTCTACGGCTTCGAGCCGCCGCGGGATAAGGGGCTCGATACCGTCGAGACGTGCGAGGGCGTGATCGACGGGCGGGTTCGCGGTTTCGTCGGACTCGGCGGTAATTTCGTGCGGGCCGTTCCGGAAACCGGACTGGTCGAGAAGGCCTGGCGGAACCTCGACCTGCATGTCGAGATCGCGACCAAGCTCAACCGCAGCCATTTGATCGCCGGGAAAGTCACGTATCTGCTGCCATGCCTGTCTCGGCTGGAGAAGGACATTCAGGCCAGCGGGCCGCAATGGGTCTCGATGGAGGATTCGACCGCCTGCATTCACGGCTCCTTCGGGTCGCGGCCAAAACCGAGCGAGCATCTCATGTCCGAACCAAGCATTGTCGCGGAACTCGCCAAGGCGACCGTCGCCGGCATGAGTTCGATTCCCTGGGACGACTGGGTCGCTGACTATTCCCGCATCCGCGACGAGATTGAGCGCTGCTTCCCGGCACATTTCAAGGATTTTAACAAACGCTTCCTCACGCCAGGTGGATTCCATCGCGACATCAAGGCGTCGAAGCGCGTCTGGCAGACGCCGAACAAAAAGGCGAATTTCAAGCTGCCCACCACGCTGGAAACCGACCCCGACATCGATGTGTCGGGCGAGGACGTACTGACGCTGATCACAGTACGGTCGAACGACCAGTTCAACACGACCGTGTATGGTTATCGCGATCGGTTGCGCGGCATCATCGGAACGCGAATGGTCTTGCTGATGAACGAGGAAGACATCCGACGGATGGGGCTCAGCGCCGGGCAGGAAGTCGCTCTCGAGGCGCATGCCGATGATGGCGTCGAGCGGCGGGTGGGAGGCCTGCGGGTCACGCCTTACTCCATACCAAGCGGCAACTGCGCCGGCTATTATCCCGAACTCAATCCTTTGATTCCGCTGTGGCACAGGGCTCATAAAGCGCACGTCCCGGCGGCGAAGTCGGTGCCGGTGAGGATCGTCGCATAGCTTCAGGTCCAGCCAGAGAGAATCGTCTCCATGTCGACGGTCTCGACTTGTTGCGCGAAGCGCTGGAGGTAGACGGTCGTCAGGCGTCGTGCGTGGCGTCGGAGGAACTGCAAAGCGCATCGATGACCAGCACGACGCGATAGCCGATGTCGATGGCGCCAAGAACGGTTGCGAGGACGCAAACATCGGTTTCACCGCCGGTGACCACCAGCGTGTCGATTCGGCGTGCCGCAAGCACAGCCTGCAGCTTACCCTCCGGCCAAGGCGAATAGATGGGCTTGTCGATCACCTGTGCCGGTGGACAAACGATGGCAGCGGCGGCAGAAGTGCTAACGGTTTAGTCTCGCATGGAACTCGCAGTACCGGCGACCTTCTTCATGGCGGACGATCCGCTTCCGATCCAAAAAGCCGCCAGGATCAATGCGGCCGCCAAGTAGAAGGCGGAGGCCCCCACCCACATGATCAAGCCACCAAGTTGCTGGTCTTCGAGAACGGTCAGATTCCATTGTGACGCCACTGAGTTCCTCGGAACGAATAGCTTATTTTTTGACAGGGCCAGGATCGCGCCGAGCAGCCCGCAATGCATCGAGGTGAAGAACAGATAGAACACCGACGCGCCGTAGCCTCTCCGGCGCGCCCGGCCATTGAGCAAAGCCCACCAGAAGAGCAGCGCGCTTGCCAAGAAGCTGAAATGCTGCAGCCAGTGCACCGGCTCGCTTGCGAGTGCAGCGTCGAAGAGAACCGGCATGTGCCATGACCAGATGGCAAGGCCGTGCAGGATCGTTGCGGAGGCAGGCTCGGTGAGGCCACGCCATGTTATTCGCACGACCTGCCATCGCGCCGCGCGCGCCAGGCGTCGTCGTATGACGGGCGGGAACGCCCACAACATGGCGCCGAGCGGTCGCGACAGGACAAGCGCAGGGGCAGCGACCACCATCAGGACCTCATGCTCGAGCATATGCGCCGTAAAGAGCCGCTCGCCCAATTCATGCAGCGGCGACATCAGGGCCGCGGCAAGCGCTGACCAGCCTGTCGCGAAGCAGGCCAGTTGCCACCATGCGACGCCGCGCCCCGCTCCCGCCCGCCGCCACAGCCGTGCGACGCCGCCGCTGTAGAGAAGCAGCACGACGCCAAGCGGAACAACAGTCAAGCCGGCGACGGGCCAGGGGCCGGTTCCTTGGCCTGCACCATGTGCGAATGCGGCGGGCGCCGGCATGATGCACAGCGCCGAAACAAATGCTGCGAGCAAAGATGCCTCGCCGGCGGAGCGGGCGATCCGCATCACAACCTCGGCAGCCAATAGAGCACGGCGTAAAGGGGCAGCCATGAGAGCACGACGAAATACCAGTAGAACGCATTATCCTCGGCATCGCTGAAGCGTTTGCCCGTTCCATGCCGCGTGAACATCAGCACGGTCAGGACCAGCGTGTCGGCGACGTCGGTCAGCACATGCACGCCATGAAGGCCGAGAAGGAGCCAGACAAAGGAGCCATAGGCATTGTCGCTCCAGCGTACCGGCAAGGCCGAGAATTCCATGATGCGCAGCCCGATAAGCACCAGCCCAATCGCGCTCATGATCAGCAGCAGCAGACGGACCGAGCGCAAGCTCTCCCGCATCGCTGCTCGCTTGATCAGGAAATTCGGCAGCGCGCTGACGACAAGGACGAGCGTGAAGAGCGCCGACCAGAGCAGGCTCAAGGGCACCGCGTCCTTCGCCCAATCCTTGTTGGTGACGGCCAGGTAGAGATAACCGCCGATGCCGAGGGCGAAGCCAGTTCCCTCCAGCAGGCAGAACGAGAAGGTCCCCCACCAGGGGGTGACACGCGAACCGAAGGCATAGGTCGGCAAACCTGAGACATCGATGACGCTGCGGGCCATCTAAACATTCTCCTCGATCGTTTTCGGCCAGAACCAGGCGACCAGCACGATGGCGACGACGGGCGAACCCCAAGTAATCGCCCAGGGCGTGTAGATCGAGCCGATGAACGCGAGGGCTGTGACAAGCGCCGCCAGAAAGGGCCAGATCGAGGGCGCGGGCGATTCCTCGCGAATGTCGGGCCGGGCCTCGCTGATGCTCGTCACGACCAGCTCGCGCTCATCAACCTTGAGGCCGCCGACCACCGCCCTGTCGTCGCCCTGATCCCATAGCGGCGAGCCGCTGGTGACGCACGGAATGCGATCGAAGTTCTGCGGCCGGGGCGGCGAGCTGGCCGCCCACTCCAACGTGTCGGCGCCCCAGGGATTGTCGCCGGCAAGGGCGCCCGAGCGGGCGCTGGCCATCATGTTGTAGAGCATGAGCAGAAAGCTTGCGAAGAACAGCAGCGCGCCGGCGCTGGCGAGCAGGTTGAGCGCGCCCCAGCCCATCTCCGCGGGATAGGTGTAGACCCTGCGCGGCATGCCACGCAGGCCGAGCAGGTGCATCGGAAAAAACGTGATGTTGAAACCGCTGAAGGCGAGGACGAACTGCCATTTGCCGAGCCGCTCATCCATCAGCCGGCCCGTCACTTTCGGAAACCAGTAATAGACGGCCGCGACAAGCGGAAAGACGGTACCGCCTATAAGCACGTAGTGGAAATGGGCGACGACGAAATAGGTGTCGTGCACCTGCGTATCGATCGGCACCGACGCCAGCATCACGCCCGAGAGGCCGCCGGCGACAAAGATGAAGAAGAAACCGAGCACGAAGATCAACGGCGTCTTGAGCACCGGCTTGCCGTCCCATAGCGTCGCGATCCAGCAGAATATCTGGACCCCGTTCGGAATGGCGATTGCCATGCTGGAGGCGGTGAAGAATGCGGCGCCGATTTCAGGCAGGCCCGTCACGAACATGTGGTGGACCCACAAGCCAAAGGACAAAAAGCCGATCGCGATCAGCGACAGCACCATCGGCAAACAGCCGAAGACCGGCCGCCGGGAGAATGTCGCCACGATCGCCGACACGAAAGCGGTTCCAGGCAGGAAGATGATGTAGACTTCGGGGTGACCAAAGAACCAGAAAAGGTGCTGCCAAAGCAGCGGATCGCCGCCCGCGTCCGGATTGAAAAACTGCGTGCCGACCAGCCGCTCCATGATCAGCATAGACGAGGCGAGCATGATCGCCGGCATGGCGAAGATGATGATGAAGGAATGGACAAGCATCGTCCACACGAAGAGTGGAATGCGGTCAAGCGTCATGCCCGGCGCGCGCTGCTTCAGGACTGTGACGACGATCTCGACCGAGACTGCGAGCGCCGCGACTTCGGTAAAGGTGATCATCTGCGCCCAGTAGTCCGGCCCCTTGCCTGGGGTGAAATTCAGATTTGCGAGGGGCACATAGGAGAACCAGCCGACATCAGGGCGGATGCTCAACGCGAAAGCGCCCCACAACATCAGGCCGCCGAACAGATAGACGTAGTAGGAAAAGGCATTCAGGCGCGGAAAGGCGATGTTGCGGGTGCCGACCATGAGCGGCACCAGATAGACGGCGAACGCCTCGCCGACCGGCACCCCAAACAGGAACATCATCGTTGTGCCATGCATGGTGAAAAGCTGGTTGTAGAGCTCGGCGTCGACGAAGTGGCTGTCCGGTCGTGCGAGTTGCAGCCGCATGATGATCGCCATGATGCCGCCGGCCAACAGGAAGACGAAGGCGGTGACGATATAGCGAATGCCGATGATCTTGTGATCGACTGTCGAGAGAATGCCTATCAGACCACGCGCCGTGCCCCAGGTCTTGCTCAGCCTCGCGCGCAGTTCCTCGTCATCCAGATCGGTGTCACGGGTCTCGTGACGTTCGTCGACCGCCTGGCTCATCGCGAACGCTCCGAAAGGGCGGCGAATGGAGACGATGCCGCGGAAGCAACGACACTTTGCTTCGCAAGATGAGCCATCGTCCTTGCCGGCGCGGCTTGCTTTGCGCGCCAGCGTTCGAATTCGCTCGGCTCCAGCGCCTCCACGAAGATCGCCATATGCGCATGCTGCTGGCCGCAGAATTCGGCACATTGGCCGCGGTACACGCCGGGCTTATCCGCTTGGATATGGAGCTCATTGCTTTTGCCTGGAATGAGATCGAGCTTGCCGGCGAGGCTTGGTATCCAGAACGAGTGGATCACGTCAGCCGTGGTGAGCTTGATGTCGACCGCGCTGCCTACCGGAATGCGAATCTCGTTCGCCGTTTCGAAACCGTTGTTTCCTTCATAGCGGACCTGCCACCACCATTGGTGCCCTATGACGGATATTGTTATGGCCGCCCCGGCCCCGTCTCCGTAAACCGCCCTTTGTCCGTCGAAGCTGAGCACGGCCAGGCCGGAGAGAATGATGACGGTCGATGTCAGCATCGCAGCAAAGGCGATACGCATCGGCCGTTTGACGGCTGGACGCGCTTGCGCCGGTTCGCCGCGACTGTCTCGCCGGCGTGTCAGCGCGAAGAACAACCCGGCCATGGTGACCAGCCAGACAAGTCCGAGCACGGCCGTGAAGATCCAGAACAGAACAGCCAGAGCGTCGGCCCGCTCGCCGTGCGGATCGAGGGCCGATTGCATACCGGTGCAGCCAGAGACGAGAGCGCCGGCGGCAGCCGGAAGGCTGGCCAACGCCCCCCAATTGGGGGCTCTCCGAAACAGACGAAACACAAGATCCGGAACTCGCCGGTCCCGTTCCGTGTTGAGGGCTTCGTAGAGTACCGAAGGGGCCGAGCCGTGAGTCTGAAACGCGATATCAGGATTTTCCGCGAACCAGGCTTCTACGTTGCGACACTCCTCGCCTTCTGCCTGATCGGCGGCGTTCTTCTGTTTTGCGGCATCTACGCGCCATAGCTGCGACAGGGGGCCGGGACAGGCTGCAGTCCCGAAATTCCATGTCTCGTGGGGCCGCCGGAAGTGCATTCAGCCTAGTTCACCCGCAAAGGATGCTTCAGCCGGCTGTCCGCTCAGGCCGTCTGTGCGCTGTTGGAACTGGCAGGATGGCATAAAGTTCCTTGAACCGATTTCGAGGCGCCCTGCTTGGCAGGCGCTCTCGGCCCTGCAATGTTTCCGGGCGACGTACTATGGTGGTTGCTGAGCATCTTCCGCCGGTTTGGAAAAGTAGGCCGATACCGCCCGTATATCGCCGTCCGTGAGGCGTTGGGCGGCAGTCGCCATGATACGCCAGAATGGCGTGCCGCCTCGGCTCTCGGACCGGAACAGCTTCAATTGTTGTTCGAGGTAAGCGGCGTGCTGACCGTCGAGGCGCGGATAGATCGGGTTCTTGTCGGAGCCGATGTGACAGCCGTCACAGGCAGGCACGTTCCGCTCCGGAATTCCGGCTTCTGCGATTTGCCGTCCGCTGTTGATCACCGCTGCCGGGATTTGATCGTGTTCCCCCGAGGCCGGTGGCAGCATCGCAAAATACCGGGCAAGCGCGGCCATTTCGTCAGGAGCTATGCCGGTCACCGGCAGAGCCATGAAGCCGCTCGTGCGGTCTCCTTTGGCATAAGCCTGAAGACTGGCGAGCAGGTAAGCTTCCTTCTGCCCGGCCAGCGCGGGCACGGCCTCACTCCTGCCCTCGCCGTCGCCTCCGTGGCAGCGCATGCAGTCGGAGAGAACATCCGGGGTGGCGGGTTGCCGATCGCTGCCGGTAGCATCGCTGCCATTGAAGGCAAGCGCCCGAAATTCATTCGGATTGAGCTTTGGCAGTTCCCGCAGGAAAGCAACCATTGCCCAGACCTCGTCATCGCGGTCGCGGGCCGGCCAGGCGGGCATGCCGGTGAACCGTATTCCATGCTTGACGATCCGAAAAAGCTGGGCGTCAGTCCAATCTCCGACCGTGCGCGCAAGATCCGGCGGTTGCGGAAGCATCCGCAGCACCGCCGGCGAGCGGAGCTCGCCAGGCGCGCCGTGGCAGATCGCGCAGCCTCGCGCAAAATGTCCGGCTGCCGCCGGGAGCCCCCGCCGGTCGAGCGTTTTCGGCGCGTCCACGGCCAATGCATAAGTGCGTACGGCCGAGCGCATGGCGAGTTGAAGGAACCAGGCCGTCACCTTCCAATGGCCGCTGCTGGCGCCGACGTTGAAAAAGCCGATCCATGCCCCAAGCAACAGGACGACAGGCAAACCGACGGCGCCGAATACGACATGCTTCACGCGGATCATCATCGGCTGGTTCGCCACGCGAACGACGTCTTCTTCGGCAGTAGCATTGGACGACGCTGTCCCGGATTCGGTACGAGAACCAGGCGTCATTGCAAGGCTTTCAAATATCGCGCGATCGTCTGGATTTCGGTTTGCGGCAGCATGTCGAACGCCGGCATTTTCACGCCTGGCTTGAACAGATCAGGGCGAGCGACGAAACGTGCAAAGGCTTCCTCGGTGTTCGGCAGGACCCCGGCGCCGATCGCTGATCGCGATCCGACATGGGAAAGGTCCGGGCCAATCGTCCCGCGGGCCTCGGTGCCTTTTATGGTATGGCATGCACCACAACCGTTGCTCAGGAACAGCGACAGCCCGATGCCCGGCGGTTCCTGGGATGCGGTTGGGTTCGAGGATTGCGGCGCAGCCGAAGTAACGGGCTCGATCGGGGGTTCGACGACCTTCGCTTGTCGATGCCCGAGTTCCTCGGCTGCGACCCCGCTGCTGGCATAGGCAAGGAACCAAAATGCGCAGCCTGCCAGAAGGCCAGCGTTTGCTGACATGACAATCGCTCCCGCGCTTTAACTTTGCAGGATGGGCGAGGTTCCATTCTCGCGGGCGACCGGGGCTGCGGTCTTTTGGTAGCTAACCGCTAGCGAAGGCGGTGATTCAGCCTGGAGACCTTTTCCAGTCGAACACGTCGAAGCCGATCATAGTTATTCGTCGAGAATCCTTCTAAGAACCCGCGCAAGTTGCGCAAAAGACTGCTGCCACAGATTATCGAGAAAGCACCGATTGCTGCCGGGGCCTCCACCGGGTGCCGCAGAGCGCGGTCCTACTTGGAACCTCGATTCTTGTTATGGGCACTTTCTTGATTTTTACCGCGAAGGATATTGCGATCGTCTGGATCAACCAGGTCAGGCGTATCGCCCCTGAGGCTAGACCCCTTCCGCCGTGCCTCGCGCTCCGCCGCCGACCGCTTCAGCTCCGCTTTGGCCTCGAATTCCTTGGGCGCGTTCTTCGTATTCTCACGCTTCTCGATGACACGTATCTGCTGATCGTGGGTGGTGCGTCCAGTCATTGCTCGCTCCTGCCTTTTTGACGGTAACGGCAGTTGGACTCGATCGTTCCGCATACGAGGAGTTTCCTTGGGCAAAAATGCAATATGGCAAGAGTGGCGGCCTTGCCGTCGGCAAGTCCGGGCTCATCTGGACAGACGGCGCGCCCGCGGTCGGTGCAAAGCGTCTCGGACAGCATCGGAAGACCGCCGCCTCAAACTGTCGCGCTGATGGAGGGGAGCGGGATTTGTTCGAGAATTGCCAATATCTTCGAATCCCGAGAGCTCGTCATCCGAGCAGAGCAGCCGCGGGTGCGCCGGATCGGTAATGTCGAGCTTGTCCCAAGGTATGCGATAGAGGCCCGGCCTGCGACGCAGCCTGAAGAAATCGAGCAATGCGGTGCCGACCGTCGACGCGGACAGACGTTCGAACGCCGCGAAGATGCCGATATGGAATTCGATGACGACGAGATCGTCACCATCCTGCTCGGCGATGATCTCCTCGATGTAGCCGATGCTCTTGCCGCTTTCTGAGCACACGCGCCGGCCGGCCAGATGCTCGAGGTTCACATTCGCCATCGTCAGGCTCCCGGGATCCGGCCGACGACGTGATCGCGCAACCAGTGCTGCCAGGCAAAGATCTTCGTCCTGCGAACGTCGATATCGAATTCGATGTCGACGCCGATGTCGCGCACCTTGTTCCATGCGATCCGATGCGGCCTTGCCTGGCGCTTGCCGCCAAGCTTTGCCGCGAGGCGCGCCGTCCACCGCCCAAGCCGTGCGCCAAGCCTGCGCGCCAATGCGATCGAGCCAAGTTCGACGGCAACGAGCCTGGGCGGCTTGCCTTGCCTCAGCTCGGCGACTAGACCGTCAACCTTGCCGATCTTGACCTGCTCGCGATCGACGACCTGCTTGTCCAGTATATCGCGCAGCAGCTGCATCATGTGCCTCCGAATATCTGCAGCGGAATGGTCACCACCGCCAGCACGAAGCCGAGCGCGATGACGAAGATCACGGCCGCGTTCGAAATGACACCATTGCGATGCTTGCCGACATAGCGGTCGTCGTTCAGCAGGAAAAGGAACGGAACGACCGTCAGCGGCAGGCTGGCCGCGGTCAGCGCCATCGAGAAGATGGTGAGCTTCAACGGGTCCAGACCGAACGCTATCGGGACGGCGGCGAGGAAGAGCGTCAATGTGTAGACGAGGCTGAATCCGGGATCATCGCGCGGCTTCAGATCCTCACCCCATGTCCAGCCGAATCCCTGCGCGACGAGATAGGCCTGCTGCAAACCCACTTCGAGAGCGGCTCCGAAACAGGCAATGCCTAGCGAAGCAACGAAAAGGACGAAGCCCCAGAAGCCGAAGATCGGGATCAGCATCAGCGGAAGCTGGTTATAGTCATCCACCTGGTTCACGCCATGGGCGCCGAGCACGAGCGCGGCCACAATCAGCACGGCGACCGAGATCGTCCCTCCGAAGCCCATGCCAAGGCCGGCAATCGCCCGATTGGCGCCGAGGTAACTCTTGTCCCATTGGTCCTCGATCGCGCCCGACGAATAGAACATGAAAAGATAAGGCGAGATCGATGCGCCGAGAATGCTGACGGCCATGAACCAGTATTTTGCTGTGTCCTGCTGCGGCAGGCTGGGCACGGCCCCGACCGCCACCTCTTTCCAGTCGGGGCGGAGCATCACGGCTGCGACGACGAAGCAGAGCGTGACCAGGCCAAGCATCGATACCCCTTTCTCGATGAGCCCAAACGTGCCTTTCCACAGCAGCAGCCAGGCAAGGAAAGCCACCGGCAACGCGCACCATTGAAAGCTGATTCCGGTGGCAAGCTCGGCGGCAATGGCAACGCCGCCTATCTCGGCGGAAAGCACCAGGAAGTTGACCAACAAGACCGCAAGCAGCGGCCAAATGAAAGCATGAAAGCCGAAACGTTCGCGAATACCGTCGACAATGGTGTGATGGCTCACGGCGGCGAACCGGCCAGCCATCTCGACCAGGAAGGCTATGCAGACGGTGCCAAGTACAATGGCCCAGATGAGCTGGTAGTCGAACAATGCACCGGCCTGCGCCGCCGTCGCCATCGAGCCGACCTCCAGGAAGCCGCCGACGCTGGTCACGACACCGAGTGAAATTTCGAGCAGCTTCTTCATTGCTGCTGCGCAAAATATTGGCGATAGGCTGCGGTGAGATCCGCTTGCGCGGCGCGAAGATCCTGCCGCGCCTGTCTGGCCTGGATCTGCTGTTCAGCCTTAACGGCGCGCTCGGCCGCGGCTGCTGCGATCGTCAGCCGGCCGACCGCCGACTTCAGCGCGTCCCGCCTTGCGATATCGGATGAGGGGGCCGATTGAACTTGCCGGTCGGCGTCACCAAGCGTGCCGGCAAAGGATTGTAGGGCCGCAGATGCATAGTGCGGCGGTGCGGCGCCGGAAAGCCAGGCATCGGTCACCAATACCGCCGCCTCAGCCGTCGAGGCGGCAAGCTTCGATTGCTGTTCGACGGTTTCAGATGAGGAGCAGGAGGCAAGCGCCAGTGCAAGCACCTGCAGTAAAAGCAGACTCCGCCAGGCAATGCTGCTCAATTGCTTCCTCTCGCTACTTTTTCAAACATGAAGATAAGGCAGCGTCGATCGGAAGGTTCCACTCACTTGGACGGCAGAGTCCGTTGGCGCAGTTCCGGCAACTCGTCTACTGATGAGTTGCTCAACTTCGCTTCGAAAGCGGTAGTCATCGACCTGCCAGCTCGAGCGCTGGCGAAGACCTTTTCTCATGCAGCGAGACGGCTTGAGGACACGATGGGGTGGCTCGACTTTGACAGTGCGACCCAACAGAAGAATGTATGGGTCCTCAATAGGCCCAAAACGTTTTGAGCCAACGGCAGTTTTCGTCAATGAAATCAAAGGTTATGGTGAGCCCGGAGGGCATGGTTGTGGCACTGATTTCATTGCGTTTTTCGAGGGCCAAAATCACGAAGCTTCCCCTATCGTTCCGTATGCTTCCGCGAGCAACCAGCGAGCTACTTACCGAAAGTCTCTATCGCCTCGGCCTCAAGAGTTGGCCCATAGGTTCAAATCACGGACTAGCAATGTCTATCAGTTTTGCCCGCATAGCTCGGAGATGACCCTCGCCTCGCTTGCTGACTACAGCTTCCAAATGGGCAGCGTCATGCTAGCACTTGTCAATTTTTTTGACCGTCGCCGATAGGAAAAGACTGCTTCCTCAATAGTGGGTTTTGGGATGTAACGGTCTCCCGCGATCACTTCAAACCCTATCGTACGCAATGTTTATAGCGGCCGCCTAAATGCAGTGGGTTCTTCAGTGTAGCGTCCGCCAAAGCTCCGCTTCGTCGCGCGTCCCGTCATCGAAAACTTGGAAGAGTTCCATAGCCAGATATTCGCGCTGATCACGGTCTCTCTTGGCTAGACTGTAAGCGCTGTTCCGGCGGCACCTTTCGGAGGTCGGCCTGAGCGAGGATGTTGGAGCTTTCAGGGCTTCGACACATGACGATTTCAGAGCTTACGCTTAAATCCAGCGATCCCGAGCCGGCGCGCCGGTTCGAGGTGTTCTCCGGTTCCGGTCGTCGGCGGGAATGGCTGCCGGAGGAGAAGGCGCGGATCGTGGCGGAAAGCTACGATGCCGGCGAGACTGTGAGTGCGGTGGCCCGGCGATATGCATTGTCCCCGCAGCAGCTGTTTGCCTGGCGTTGCGCCGCTCGTGCGCGGTTGGCGGAAACGCTGGCACCGGAACCGTTGTGCCGGCAGTGGTGGCGGCGCCGGAGTCGGAACCGACGGGGAAACGGCAGCCACAACGCAAACGGAACGCCGCCCGCGATGCCGGCATGATCGAACTGGAGATCGACGGCGTCACCATGCGGGTCGGCCGTGGCGCTGACGCCAGGACTGTTGCGGCGGTGATCCGCGCGTTGAAGGCTACGTCGTGATCGGGCCGACGGGTGCGGTCAAGGTCATGGTGGCGACGAAGCCGGTGGACTTCCGTAAGGGTGCTGAGGGCTTGGCCGCGCTGGTGCGCGAGACGATGGGCGCCGATCCGTTCAGCGGCGCGGTCTATGTCTTCCGCGCCAAGCGCACCGACCGGATCAAGCTGATCTTCTGGGACGGCACCGGCGTCTGCCTTTATGCCAAGCGTCTGGAGGATGGCGAGTTCCGTTGGCCGAAAGTGCATGACGGCGTGATGAGGTTGACGGCTGCACAGCTCTCGGCGCTGCTCGAAGGGCTCGATTGGCGGCGCGTCCACGAAGCGCGCCGGACCCGCATTCCAGCCCAGGCGGGCTGACCCGCGACGAAGTGAATCAGCATCGATTCCGCTGTCGCGAGCCGTTGGCGAATATGGTCTGATCGGCTCATGGCGATGACGGCTTACCAGCTTCCCGATGATCCGGATGTGCTGAAGGCGATGGTCCTGGCGCGCGACGTCGAGAATGCCCGGCTGATCCAGATCATCAAGGAATTGCAGCGCCATCGCTTCGGCCGTCGCGCAGAGACGCTCCCCGAGGATCAGCTGCTGCTGGGGCTCGAAGAGGCCGAGCAGATCGAGGCGGCCGGCGAGGAAGAGAACGAGCAGGCTGCTGCCACGGAACGTCTGGCAAGGACTACCAAGCGTCGGGCCAACCGTGGCTCGCTGCCGGCACACCTTCCTCGCGTGGAGAAGGTCGTCGACATCGAGGACCATGCCCGCCCGTGCTGCCGCAGTGGCCTGCATCGGATAGGCGAAGACGCGAGCGAGCGGCTCGATATCGTGCCGGCGCAGCTGCGTGTGATCGTGGTGCGTCGGCCCAAATATGCCTGTCGCGCTTGTGAGGACGTTGTCGTTCAGGCTCCGGCGCCCGCCCGGCTGATCGAAGGCGGGCTGCCGACCGAGGCGACGGTCGCCCAGGTGCTGGTCTCCAAACATGCCGATCATCTGCCGCTCTATCGTCAGGCGCAGATCTACGCTCGGCAGGGCATCAATCTCGATCGCTCGACGCTCGCCGACTGGGTCGGCCGTGCCGCCTGGCATCTGCGTCCGGTGCACGAGCGGCTGCTTGGAAAGCTGAGGTCCTCACCAAAACTCTTCGCCGATGAGACGACAGCGCCGGTGCTCGACCCCGGCCGCGGCAAGACGAAGACGGGGCAACTTTGGGCCTATGCCCGCGATGACCGACCGTGGGAGGGGAGCGACCCGCCAAGCGTGGCCTATGTCTATGCGCCGGACCGGAAGGCCGAGCGTCCGATCGCGCATCTCGCAGGCTTCACCGGAATCCTTCATGTCGACGGCTATGGTGGCTATCGCGCGCTGGCCGAAAAGAGCGGCGTGACGCTCGCCTTTTGCTGGGCCCATGTCCGTCGGCGCTTTTATGAACTGGCAGCTGCCGGTCCCGCGCCGATCGCCAGCGAGGCGCTAAGACGGATCGCCGAGCTCTACAAGATCGAAGACGCCATCCGCGGCCTATCGGCCGACAAGCGCCGTGCGATGCGTCAGGAGAGGAGCGCTTCACTTATTGCCGACCTCGAACCTTGGTTGCGCGAAAAGCTCGGCTTGATCAGTCAGAAGACAAAGCTCGCCGAGGCGATCCGCTACACGCTCTCGCGCTGGGAAGGCCTCTCGCGCTTCCTCGACGACGGACGCATCGAGATCGACAGCAACACGGTCGAACGTTCAATCCGTCCGATCGCGCTCAACCGCAAGAACGCGCTCTTCGCCGGCTCGGATGGCGGCGCCGAGCATTGGGCCGTCATCGCCTCCCTGATCGAAATCTGCAAGCTCAACGGCGTCGAGCCCCTCGGCTACCTCGCCGACATCCTCACCAGAATCGTCAACGACCACCCAAACAGCCAGATCGACGATCTCCTGCCCTGGGCTTACATCCGCGCCTCTGAACTCAGGGCCGTGGCCTGAGAACATTGCTTACGCTAGACTAGGCAACGCTCGTCGCACAAGCGGTCAAATACCCGCTGGAGCATGTCCAGCTCACCTGGCCAGTAGACATTACTGTAACGCGACAACGACATCCCCGCCGCCCTCGGCGCGGCTTGCGCCATTATCTGACACGACGGGCGCGGGCGCGACAGGGCTTTCCTTATCAGAGCATGGAGTTTGTGCTATGATTCGGCCGATGGGAAAGAAGGCAAAGCTTAGGCCGCATGTCGTTGAAGCGCCGATAGAAGGCGAACTGGCGGCAGAAGCAACCTACTATGCCCGCAAGTGCGGCATCACCATAGACGAAGCCGCGAAGATCATTCGTGAGGCGAATGGGCCTAAGCTGTCGATAGTCCGCAAGGATGATGCGAAGGCTAAATAGGCTCGCTCATTTCAAACTGAACCGCAACCCGTCGCCTCAGAGCCTATGACGGAATCATGACGCGTGGTGCACCTCCGGAGCTTGGCGCAGCGCATCGTAGCGCTCGACACTAGCCACCGGCTCCTTGGCCAGACTCATCCTGTGCGGTGCATCCACAAGTGGTGCCGCGAGTACCGTCGACCCCTATGCAGGTGATTGAAGGATGTGGACCTTGGTCGGCCCCCCGGGCCCGCAAGGCCATCCCGCCTTCCAGCACGGCCTGTTGTCATGTGCACGCCAAGGGCCAGGATCTCGACCATCTCCCGGTCGCCGAGCAGATGCTGCTGCAGCCAATTGAAGGCTTCGGGCAGCTCGGCAAAGGGCTTCAGGGAAAAGCGCTGGTCAAATCGATGTTGACCACATCAGCGCCAGTTGGCCAGCACCTCTTTACCTCGGCGGCAAGCTGAGTCGCGCTGATCGAAGCTGCGTTTGTTTGCGGAGCGTAGGAATGCTGATCGACGCAAGTTTGCCTCGTTTATCCAAATTCGCCTTGAAACTTGCTTTGAGGCGCAGGTCAACTGACGAGGCGGGGAACCTCACGCACTTCAGAAGTCTGTCTCGTAGGTCGGACCGGTCATCCGCTCCAGCAGGAATGACGGATATGAGCAGCAAAAAGACGCCGAGTAGTTTCATAGTCTGAGCCTCCCAACCACTGAATAGCACAACCTCTACTGCACGGCGTGGCTCGCCGGGAAGCCCCTTCGATATCAGGACCCTTATAGGCTCTCTTGGCCAAGGATGAGGTATGGCAACGCTGGGTGCTACCTTCGCCGCGTATGTCCCGGTTGACAATGAGCTTCGCCTTCCAATTCTGCACTCGGCCGGCACAAACCCACGCCGGAAACGAACTCAAAACTGGATAGAACCTGGGGGCAAGCTCAGTCCGCCTCAGCCGCAATCCTGAGCATCCAAGCACTGGCATGTCTTCCGTCGGAAGAACGCGCCAACAGCACAAGGCAGCGCCACGAAGCCCAACGCTATCCGGAAACCCGGGTTCGGCCAGTGCGGCGAGATCTGAAGAAGTTGTCTCATGACCGTTCGCGCACGGACGGGATCCGCAATCAAGCCCAGTTCGGGCTTCGCCGCTTGACGCGACGAGCCATCGGCGTAAGCTTAGTGCGTAACTAAACTATATATTCCATAAAAATGGAACCTGGAGGAGAACGAATGAAGCGCGTACTGCAAGTCGTCGCGTCGTTCGCCGCATTGCTGCCGGCGCTGGCATGGGCTGAACCGCAGAAGGGGGGGTAATTGACGTCGCCACGGTCGGCGAGCCTCCGACATTGGATCCAATGGCATCGACCGCCGATCTGGTCGGCATCATCACCCAGCACATTTACGAGACGCTCTATACGTTCGACAACAAGTGGGGCATCACGCCGCTCCTGGCCGCCGACATGCCGACGATATCGCCGGACGGCCTGACTTACACGATCCCGCTAAGGACGGGCGTCAAGTTCCACGACGGTTCGGATATGACATCGGCCGATGTCATGGCCTCGCTGAAACGCTGGATGAAGGTGGCGACGCGCGGCAAGCAGGCGGCGGACGTCATAAGCTCGCTCGACGCCCTCGACGAGAAGACGGTCAAAATTACACTGAAGAAACCCTATGCGCCCCTGCTGTCGCTGCTGTCGTTGAACAATGCGGCGGCCATCATCATCCCCTCTGAGAATGCCGACGAAGACCCGCTGACAAAGTTCATCGGAACCGGGCCTTACATGCTCAAGGACCGTAAGCCGGATCAGTTCATCCAACTCGTCCGCTTCGATGGCTACAGGTCCCGCGACGGAGAGCCGGACGGCTATGGTGGGGCAAGGAAACAATATCTGGACGAAATTCGCTTCGTGCCGGTTCCGGATCCCAATACGCGCGTCGAGGGCGCCGTCGCCGGCCAGTTCGCCTATGCCGATTCTCTTCCTGTCGAATCCTACGACAAGATTTCCGGCGGCAAGACAAAGCCGCTTATCCTGAAGCCGTTCGGCTGGCCCGTGTTCGTGATGAACACCAAACAGGGGCTGAATTCCGACGTCCGTATCCGCAAGGCCATCCAAGCAGCGCTGGCGCCTGAGGATATGCTGCTCGCCGCCTTCGGGTCCAAGGATTTCTATGCAGTCGATGGTGCCATGTATCCGGAAGGCTTCGCCTGGCACTCGGACACAGGTACCGAGGCCTACAAGCCCCAGGGCGACACCGAGAAAGCCGCCGCACTGCTCAAGGACGCCGGCTATGACGGCAAGCCGCTGCGCATCCTGACCAGCCGCCAGTACGAGTTCCACTACAAGATGGCACAAGTGGCTCAGGCCTATCTGGAGCAGGCCGGCTTCAAGGTCGAGCTCGATGTCGTCGAATGGGCGACACTGACCAAGAACCGCACCGATCCGGCGCTGTGGGACATCTACATCACCCACAGTCCCTTTCTCGCCGAACCGTCGCTCAACGGCTTCATGTCCGACAATACGCCAGGCTGGTGGTCGAGCGATGCCAAGCACAAGGTGCTCGATGCCTTCAACTCCGAGACCGACCCGGCCAAGCGCGCCAAGCTCTACGAAGACGTGCAGAAGGTGATCTACGACGAAGCGGCGGTTTACAAGGTCGGCGATTTCAACGCGCTTGCCGCCGAGGCGCCGAACCTCAAGGGTGTCACGCCGGCGCCCTGGCCCTATTTCTGGAACGCTTACCTCGAAGGCAAATAGCCAATCCCCTGCCTTCCCGCTCCGTCGCGGGAAGGCAGCCTGGCATGATCCGGGAGGCGCCGCGGTCCGGCGGCACTTCCCGCAAAACCGGCCCCGGAGATATCAACGCGGATGCTGCGCTCGGTTCTCAACAGGCTCCTCGGCATGGTCGTGGTGATGGCCCTGGTCGCCACCATCGTCTTCGTCATCGTGCGGGTGACGCCGGGCGACCCGGCCGCGATCATGCTCGGTCCCGACGCCACCGCCGCCGATATCGCAGCACTTCGCACCAGGCTCGGGCTTGACGGCTCGATCCCGGAACAGTTCTGGCGCTACATCGCCGGCGTCCTGCAAGGCGATTTCGGCCAGTCAATCTTCCTCAACGAGCCGGTCACCACGGCACTCCTCCAGCGCGCCGAACCAACTTTCTTTCTGACCGTGTTCTCGCTCATGATCGCGACTGTGATCGCCCTGCCCGTCGGCATCCTTTCTGCCTATAGGCGCGGCTCGCTTTTCGACCAGGCGGCGACGACCATCGCCATGTTCGCGGCAAGCGTGCCGAGCTTCTGGCTCGGCCTGCTGTTCATCCAGTTCTTTGCCGTCAGGCTCGGCTGGTTCGACACGTCGGGATATGGCGGACCCGGCGCCTCGTTCGGCGATCGCATCGCTCATCTCGTGCTGCCGGCGCTGGCGCTCGGCCTGGTCAGCTCGGCCCTGATCACGCGTTTCACGCGCGCCTCGATGCTCGATGTCCTCAACGACGATTACGTCCGCACTGCGCGCTCCAAGGGCATGAGCGAGTGGCGCGTGGTGCTGAAACACGCGCTGAAGAATGCGCTTATCCCTATCCTCACCGTGATCGGCCTGACGGCGGCGCTGCTGATTTCGGGAGCCGTCGTCACCGAGACCGTGTTCGGCCTGCCGGGGGTCGGCAGCCTCATCGTCTCGGCGGTGCTGCGGCGCGACTATCCGGTCATCCAGGGCGCGCTGCTGGTCATCGCTGGCCTTTACGTGCTGGTCAATTTCGTCATCGACATGCTCTACATCCTCATCGATCCGCGGGTGCGCTACTGATGGCCGCGATCGCAACCCCGCTGCAGCAGGAGCCCAACCTTCTGTCACGGTTGCTCGGCCGCCCGACGGCGGCGGTGGGGCTGGCCCTGCTGGTCGTCATCGCATTGGCGGCGATCCTGGCGCCGACCATCGCGCCCTATGCGCCGACCAAGCTTTCGATCGCCAGCCGGCTGCATCCGCCAAGCCTCGAGCATCTGTTCGGCACCGACGATCTCGGCCGCGACGTGTTCACGCGCATGCTCTATGCGGCGCGCACCTCGCTGTCGGTTGGCTTCGCGGTGGTCGTCTTCTCCTCGGTGATCGGCATCGTCCTTGGTCTGATGGCCGGCTTCTTCAGGAAGCTCGACACTCCGCTTTCGCGGCTGATCGACGCCATGATGGCCTTCCCCGATATTCTGCTTGCAATTGCCCTTGTGGCGGCACTCGGCGCCACGGCAGTCAACGTCGTCGTCGCGCTCGGCATCGTCTACGCGCCGAGGCTGGCGCGGGTGGTGCGCGCCTCAACGCTGGTGATCCGCGAACTGCCCTATGTCGAGGCGGCGCGCGCGCTCGGCGTGCCGACGCCCGTCATCCTGGTGCGCCACGTGCTGCGCAACGTCGCCTCCCCCATCCTGGTGCAGGGAACCTTCATCTTCGCCAACGCCATCCTGGCCGAAGCCGGGCTATCGTTTCTCGGTGTCGGCATCTCTCCTGACATCCCGACATGGGGCACGATGATTGCGGTCGGCCGTCAGTACATGGACCAGGCCGGCTGGATCATGATGTTCCCGGGCGCTGCCATCGTCATCACCGTGCTGGCCCTGCAACTGGTTGGCGACGGCCTGCGCGACCTTCTCGATCCCCGTCTGGCAAAGGACATCTGATGTTCGGCAACAATTTTCCCGCAGCCAAACAGCCATTGCTGATCAAGGGCGCCAGGCCGGTGGCCTTCGGCAATGGTCCTGGTCCCGCCATCGACGTGCTCGTCGACAAGGGCGGGCGCATCGCGGAGATTGGCTCGATGATTGGCGCCGGCGACGACGTCAAGGTGGTGGAGGCGAACGGCGCCTTCCTGTCGCCCGGCTGGACCGATCTACATGTCCATGTCTGGTATGGCGGCACCGACATCTCGATACGGCCGCAGCAGTGCGGCGCTGCTCGCGGCGTCACCACCATGGTTGACGCGGGCTCTGCCGGCGAGGCGAATTTCCACGGCTTTCGCGAATTCATCGTCGAGCCGGCACAGGAGAACATCTACGCATTCTTGAACATCGGCTCGATCGGGCTCGTTGCCTGCAACCGAGTGAGCGAGCTGATCGACATGCGCTCGATCGACATCGACCGCACGATCGCCACCATCGAAGCCAACCGCGACGTCATCGTCGGGTTGAAGGTGCGGGCAAGCCACGTCATCACCGGCGGTTGGGATCTGACGCCGGTCAAGCTGGCCAAGAAGCTCGGCCGCATCGTCAAGCTGCCGGTGATGGTGCACGTCGGAGAGCCGCCGCCGCTCTATGACGACATTCTCGGCCTGCTGACCGAGGGCGACATCGTTACCCATTTCTTCAACGGCAAGGCCGGCGGCTCGATCATCGAGGACGACGACCTCTACGGTCTGGCAGAGGACGCGGCGTCGCGCGGCATCGTGCTTGATGTCGGCCATGGCGGGGCATCCTTCTCGTTTGATGTCGCCAAGGCCGCTCTGGAACGCGGCCTGCCGCCGAAGACGATCTCGACCGATCTGCACAACCGCTCGCTCGACGGTTCCGTGTGGGACATGGCGACGACCATGTCGAAGCTTCTGTCGCTGGGCATGGCGTTCGAGGACGTAGTGACAGCGTCGACTGTGGCACCACGCCGGGCCATCCGACTGCCAGCCGACAGCTTGCTGGAAAAGGGCAAGCCGGCGGAATTCACATTGTTCGAACTGGTCGATGCCGAACTGACGGTGAAAGACTCCCAGGGTGCGACGAGCGTGCTCAACCAGTTGTTCGAACCGCGCTACGCGATCCTGGGAGCGAATGCGATAGAAGCCCACCGGCACGTGCCATCGACGCATGCCGGCGACGGCGCTTGTCCTCATTGCGGATGGAAAGCTTGAGCGAGGCGCTGGCCCAGAACACGATCCTGTCGGTCCAGGACCTCAAGGCCTGGTTCGTGACCCGGCGCGTCACCGCCAAGGCGGTCGACGGCGTCACCTTCGAGCTAAAGCGCGGCGAGACGCTGGCCGTGGTCGGCGAATCCGGTTCGGGAAAATCGGTCACCAGCCTATCGATCATGGGCCTTCTGTCGAAGCCGGGCCAGATCGTGGGAGGCAAGATCCTGTTCCGCAATCGGTCCGGCCGGGTGGACGATCTGGCAAGCTTCGCTGCGAAGGATTTCCGCCGGATCCGCGGCAAGGAGGTCGCGATGATCTTCCAGGAGCCGATGACAAGCCTTAATCCGCTATATTGCATCGGAGACCAGATCGGCGAGATGATTGCGCTGCACGAACCGGTCGGCCGGCAGGAGGCCCGCAAGCGGGCGCTGGAGATGCTGCGGCATGTGGAAATTCCCGATGCCGCATCGCGTCTCGATGATTATCCGCACCAGATGTCAGGCGGCATGCGCCAGCGCGTGATGATCGCGATGGCGCTTGCCTGCAATCCTTCGCTGCTGATCGCCGATGAGCCGACGACGGCTCTCGACGTGACGATCCAGGCTCAAATTCTTGATCTCTTGCGACGGCTGCAGCAGCAGTTCGGCATGTCGATCCTGTTCATCACTCACAATCTCGGTGTCGTCGCCGAGATCGCGCACAATGTCGTTGTCATGTATGCCGGCCGCGTCGTCGAGCAGGCGCCTGTCAACGATTTGTTCGCGCATCAGCGCCATCCCTATACGCGCGGCCTGCTTGCCTGCACTCCCAATGCGGCGCGCGACGTCGATGCGGCCGGCGAGCGCAAAATACTCTATTCCATCCCCGGCACCGTGCCGGCGATCACCGCCCTGCCGCCCGGCTGCGCCTTCGAGCCGCGCTGCGATTACGCAATCGCCCCGTGCCGGGCCGTCCCGCCACCGTTGATGCCGGCGGGCTCGGCAGGGTTCTCCCGCTGCATCCGGAGCGCCGAACTATGATTGCCGACGCTGAAACCAACGACACCACACAAGCAGCCCCCCTGCTCAGCGTCCAGGCACTGACAAAGCGGTTTCCTGCCCACGACGGCCGTGTCGTGCACGCCGTGGAGGACGTCAGTTTCGAGGTCAAGCGCGGCTCGACGGTCGGTCTGGTCGGTGAATCCGGATCCGGCAAGACCACCGCCGGTCGCGCCATTTTGCGTCTGATCGAGCCGACCAGCGGCAAAGCCCTGTTCAATGGCGTCGATCTCTTCTCGCTGTCGGCACGCGAGATGCGCGCCTATCGGCAAAAGCTGCAGATCGTCTTTCAGGACCCTTTCTCCAGCCTCAATCCGCGCCTGCGTGTCAGCGCGATACTCGGCGAAGCTCTCGACGCGCGCGGCTATTTGCGTGGCAAGGCGCGGCAGGACCGCATTGCCGAGCTTCTTGCCCTTGTCGGCCTCTCACCCGATCATGCCTCTCGCTACCCGCATGAATTTTCAGGTGGCCAGCGCCAACGGATCGGCATTGCCCGGGCACTTGCGGTGGAACCAGAATTCATTGTTGCCGACGAGCCGGTTTCGGCGCTCGACGTCTCGGTGCAGGCCCAAGTGCTCAACCTGATTGGCGATCTGCAAAAGCGGCTTGGCCTGACGCTGCTGTTCATCGCGCATGACCTGTCGGTGGTTGAATATTTGTGCGACGAGGTCGTCGTCATGTATCTCGGCCGGGTGATGGAGCGTGGTCCAAGCAGGCTGGTCTATGCGGCGCCACGGCATCCCTACACCAGGGCGTTACTGGCAACTGCACCGGTGCCGGATCCAACGCGCGTGCGCGTTCGGGTCCCGCTCCTGGGCGATATTCCCAGCCCGATTGATCCGCCATCGGGCTGTGTCTTTCGCACTCGCTGTCCGGAAGCGATCAAAGCCTGCGCCGCGGTGATCCCGCCGGTTTCGCCTATCGGCGGCGGACATCATGTGGCCTGCATTCGCCACGACCAAAGAAATGACTGACTGGAGTTCGCTTACATGACTTTTTCCGAGCCGATGAAGCGATCGGAAAACTCGCCCAATGACCGCCTGAAGGCGCTGGGCATCACCCTGCCCCAGGCACCACCTCCAATCGCCAATTTTGTCACCCACGTTCAGGAAGGCAAGCTTCTGTTCCTGTCCGGTCAGGGGCCGACCGAGGCTGACGGCATGCAGCACACCGGCAAGGTCGGCGGCAACGTGACGGTGGAGCAGGCCTATGCACATGCACGGCTGACCGGCATCAACCTGCTTGCCGTGATGCGATCTGCGCTCCACGACTTGAGCCGTGTGCGGCGTGTGGTGAAACTGCTCGGCATGGTCAATGCCGTGCCCGATTTCGCCGACCATCCTGCCGTCATCAATGGCTGCTCGGATCTGTTCATCGACGTCTTCGGTCCGGCCGGAATTCACGCGCGCTCGGCCGTCGGGCACGGTTCGCTGCCTGGCCAAATCACCGTCGAGATCGAAGCCATCATCGCCATCGATTGAGTTCCCACTAAGGAGCACCACCGCCATGCCGATTGAAGACATTCGTCGCCGCCTTGGCTTGAGACCGGTCATCAATGTTTCCGGCACGATGACTGGGCTCGGCGCCTCCATCGTGGTGCCGGATGCCGTCGAAGCAGTGGCGGCGATCCTGACCGAATTCGTCGAAATGAGTGACTTACAACGTCGCGCCAGCGCCGTGATCGCCGACCTGACCGGCGCCGAAGCCGGCTTTGTCACGGCGTCCTGCTCGGCGGCGATCAGCCTGGCGGTGGCAGCCTGCATGACCGGACCTGATCTGGTCGCGATCGAACGCCTGCCCGACACGGCCGGGCTGAGGGACGAGGTGGTCATCCAGTCTGGACATATGGTGAGCTACGGCGCGCCCATCGAGCAGGCGATCCGTATTGCCGGAGCCAAGGTCGTGCCGGTCGGCCAGGCGACAAGTGCCGCGGCCTACCAACTCGCCGGCGCCCTTACCGAAAACACCGCGGCCGCCGTCTACGTCGTGTCACACCACGTGGTGGGCTACGCGCAAATCCCCTTGAAGATTTTCGCCGAAGTGGCCCACGCGCGCAACGTACCGGTGATCGTCGATGCGGCGTCGGAATACGACCTGAAGGGTTTCCTGGCCGATGGAGCCGACCTGGTTCTTTATTCCGGTCACAAGTTTCTCGGCGGCCCGACCTCGGGCGTCGTTGCAGGATCCAAGGCAAGGGTGCGCGACGTCTATCTGCAAAATCGCGGCATTGGCCGCGGCATGAAGGTGGGCAAGGAAGGCATCGTCGGCGCTGTGGCGGCACTTCAGGCATGGAAAACACGTGACCATGACGGCATCCGCGCCCGCGAACGCAAGGCGCTCGACTGCTGGGTCGAGGCGCTCGATGGCCGACCGGGTATAATCGCCGAGATCGCCCCGGATCCGACCAAAAATCCGCTCGATCGCCTGAAAGTTTCGGTCAACCCTGCTGAAGCCCGCGTTGCCGCCTGGGATCTGGCCGACCGCCTGGCTGCCGGCGACCCTCCGGTCGTCGTGCGCGACCATGAGGTCGAGCACGGCTATTTCTTCCTCGACCCCTGCAATCTGCATCCGGGTGAGGAGCTTGTCGTGGCAAAGCGACTGGCCGTGGAACTGGATCAGGCGCGCAAGTCGAACGTGATGGCCGCCACGTCCTTTGAGGAGCGCCTGCGCGCACGGGAAGCGGCGATCCTGAAATGGCCGGATTGATATATCACGTATCGGAAACAGCCATACCGTTCTACACTCGCCTTGAGAAAGATGTCCGAACCAATGACCAGGATAGTGGCCCAAATCGAAGCGGCGCCAATTGCGGCGCCTGAGCCGCGCCGCTCGCGCACCAGCGGCATCGACCGGGCGCTGCAGATCCTCGATTATCTGCAGAAGGTGGAGCGGCCGGCGACCGCCTACGAGATCGCCCGCGACATAGGCGCGCCGCTGTCGACCATCTATGTGATCGTTGACGATCTTGTGGAGAAGGAGTTGCTTGACCGGCAGGACAACGGCCTCCTGTGGCTCGGGCCTCGCCTCTATCACTATGGTTTGACCTATGCGCGCACCCTTGATCTTCTCAACGTCGCGATCCAGGAGATGCACGAGCTCGCCCAGAGCTCGGGCGAGACCATCCAGATTTGCGGGCGCGATGGCGATCACATGGTGGTGCTCGCCATGAAGGAGGGCAAGGACCACTTCCAGGTGACCTCGCGCGTAGGCACTCGCAGCCCCCTCAACTGGACCGCCTCCGGCCGCATGCTGGTCGGCCACTTGCCGGAAGAGGAACGCCGCGCCATTTTTGCGCGCTCCGCAACGGCTTCCCCGACCGGCCGAGCCGAAACGGATGAGAAGGTGCTGGCGAGCACGGCCGCCGCGGCGCTCGAACAACGCCTCTCGATCCAGGCCGGTGAATCCGACTTCTCTGTGGCCTGCATCGCCGCCCCCATATGCGACGGCGAGGGGGCTTGCAGGGCGACGATCTCAATCGTGGTTCCCGATATCAAGCTGAAACAGAAGAACCCGGATCTGATCCATCTGGTCAAAGCTAGCGCCAGGCGTATCGAATCCCGGTTGGGCTGGCGCAGTGTAAGGTGACTAACAACGGCGACCGATCGGCATCCCACGCGCGTCCGTCATTACTGGCAACCGCGCCTCGACCTGGACTAGCTAGACGCCAAGATAGCGCTGCAGCCGGCGGCGCCGAGCACTGGGCCGTCGTCGCTTCGCTGATCGAGACCTGCAAGCTGAACGACGTCGAGCCGCTCGGCTACCTCGCCGAAGTGCTCGCACGGATCGTCAATGGCCACCCAAACAGCCAGATCGACGATCTCCTACCCTGGGCCTACATCGCCAATCAGAAGGTTAAGGCCGCAGCAAGACCGATACCGGCCGAGCCTGGGTCTATGTCCGCGATGACCGGCCCTTTGTTGGGACCGCACCGCCGGCAGCGCTGTTCTATGCCTCGCGCGACCGGTCGGGCGATCATCCCGAGCGGCACTTAAGGCAGTTCACCGGCATTCTGCAGGCCGATGCCCATGCCGGCTACAACGGGCTTTATCTCCCCGACCGGAGACCCGGACCGGTCACGGAAGCGCTGTGCTGGAGCCATGCGCGGCGCAAGTTCTTCGTCCTTGCCGACATCGCCGCCAGTGCGCGTCGAGGGAAGACGGCGCCGCCGATCTCGCCGATCGCCTTCGAGACCGTCAAACGCATCGATCTCCTGTTCGACGTCGAGCGCGACATAAATGGAATGGCTGCCGAGCAGCGCCTCGCCGTCAGGTCGGAACGGGCTGCGCCACTCGTCGCTGACCTGGAAGAGTGGCTGCGTGGCGAGCGGGCCAAGCTCTCGCGCCACGCGCCGGTTGCCCAGGCGATCGACTACATGCTCAAGCGCTGGGCAGGCTTCACCCGTTTCCTCGAAGACGGGCGCATCTGTCTCACGAACAATGCTGCCGAACGGGCGCTGCGTGGTCTGGCTCTCGGCAGAAAGTCGTGGCTCTTCGCGGGTTCAGACCGTGGCGCCGACCGCGCTGCCATCATGTATACGCTGATCGGCACGGCGAAGCTTAATGACGTCGATCCACAGGCCTGGCTGAGCGACGTGCTCGCCCGCATCGCCGACACGCCGCAAGGCCGGCTGAACGAACTCCTGCCGTGGAACTGGAAACGTCGATCATCGAAGGCCATCGCTGCATAGGACAAGAGAATGGCTCACGGGCGAAACAAGTATCAGTCACGAGAAAACCGGGCTCGGGTTCGGGAGATTTTGCTGCACGATTGGGATCCTATCGGCGTCTCCGGCATACCAGATGCCACCGGCGAATATGACGCCTACGCCGACACGGTCTACGTGATGTTGATGGACGAAAGCGCCACCGCGAGTGACATCGCAGCCTATCTATTCGCCGTAGCTACCGAGCATATGGGACTAACGGACCGCGGACAGCTAGCTGAGAGAAGCGGGTCGCCAAACTTCTGGTGAGTGCCCGACCTGAGTTCGGCAACCACTAACGGCCTTCGTCCAATATCGGCGCCACCGCGGCCTTTGCCGGAGGGTTACGACCCGACGGACTTTCCTTGGCCCCATATTGCTTCGGTCCTTGATGACCTGAAGGAAATAGCCGGGAGCCTGCCATTAGAACGGCTTCAGCGATCCGCCGTTCACGAGGACTGTAGGCGCTATCAAGCGATGGGCGCCAACGTCGTCAGTCTGCGAATCCAGGGCGCCAACCTGCGTAACGGGGGCCGAAGAGGACGACAAGGTTACTAAGAACGAGTGCCAGCTTGACGGAACGTGGGTCACGGCGGCGGAGCCGGGCAAATATGGCGGGAAAGAGCAGAAAATACCCGAACAGACGCCGCTGCAATCGATAAGCGACGAATCGCAGCGAATTCAAGGTTTAATACCGCAATTAACGCGAGGCCATTGTAAGCGGGCTAAAGACACGGGTTTCATTCTGGTTTGCTGGTGAGCCTTTCAACTGTCGCAATGATCGCCTTGGCAAGCGCCTCCTCCTCCGTGGAAGCGGCCGGCGAGGCAGTGGATCAAACTGGGGCTGATTGGCTGTGTGAAGCGTCTGCACGGGCGAGGATGACTTGCGCCACGCGTCGTTGCAGGATTTTCGAGAAGACCCCGCCTAAAGTCGATCCGTTCGATACGGCTCTGTTGGGACGAAAACCCAACATTGCCGCTGCTTCTCTAGTTCGATCTGCATCTCGTCCCCAAAAAGCCCGCTGCCAGGGGGACAGGACAACGGGCTTTTTCATGAGGGGACTTATTGGAGGCGGCTGCATCCCTGAGGAATCGACCGCCTACCGTAACAATCTTAGCGAGGGAAATGTTCCATATCGGGACGAATGGGCCGCCACTACCGCTGACCGGCAAGATGACGACGATCAGGGAACCCCCGCGTCGAATTCAATCGCAAACCCAGCGTCGATCGCGCTTCGTGCAATGTAGTCGGCCAGTTCCCAATCCGTCATTTCGCAAAGCGGGAACATTTCTCTAAGGCCCCGGATGACCTCGGATATCGAAACGCTCGAATTGTCGACCTTATCAATCAGGTAACAGATAATCGCTTGGCGAACGTCCGATGCAGTGAGCGTCTGCGCAAGCGCGGGCATCGCTGTCCTACGAGTGGAGCCGCGTTTCCGCGCTGGCGGCCGTTGTCACGTCGAAGGCGACGGGCACACCATGAACGATGCAGGCGGCCGCCAACATCTCCTCCAGTTCGTGGTCGGTGGCTCTGCAGGCCGGCATCAGTGTTCGGATTGCGCGGATTGCCTGTGCGATGGAAAGGAAGCAAGCCCGGCCTCTGGAAAGGACATAAGCTTCGGTCGCCTTTTCAACCGTAACGCTTTGAAAAGTGTTGGTCATTGCGAGTTCCTCCCTGAACCCAAACCAGCACGATTTACGGCCAATATTCGGCCGTCTACAAGCTTATGTCCGATTCCGGACAATTCAGCCGGGGGCAATGCCGAAGTGGCGTTGCTCCTCCTCCCCATAGGCGCCTCTCGTGAGCTTTATCATTCCGGCGCGGTCGACGATTGTGATCTCGCCGCGCCTGGCATGGACCAGTCCCCTATATTCGAGCATTTGGAGGGCCGCAGTAACGCCGGTGCGCCGAGAGCCGAGCATAGTCGCGAGAAATTCGTGCGTCAGGTTGATCTTGCTTCCCCCCACGCGGTCATGGACCATGAGCAACCATCGGCCCAGTCGTTCTTCGATCTTAGAGTGACCGTTGACCAGTGCCGTTCGGGATGACTGAACTAGGAATGCGTGGGCGTAGCGAAGCAGCGACTCGCGAAGGGTCCGGCTTTCTGCAATCGCAGCGCGAAGATTTTCAACAGGCAGGCACCAGCCATTGCTGGCGACTTGAATATAGGTTGCGTTGGGAGAACTGTCCTGACCGAGAATTATCGTAACCCCTGTCATGCCGTCGCGACCGATGATACCGACTTCGCTCTGTCGTCCTCCGGTCATGGTGGCAACCACCGATGCGATACCCGTCTCTGGAAAATAGATATGCTCGATCGAGTGATAGGGTTCTTCCAGCCGGGCGTTGATAGCGAGTTCGACACGATGCATGGACGGCTGCAAAAGCGCAAAATCCTCTGCAGCAATAGATTTCAAAATGTAGTTGCGAAGATTGAGTTGAGGCATCGCTCTCTCCCTAACGGGCAAGAGCACGTACCTCTCACTGTCGGCTGCATCCGAACATCTGGCGGCCGATATCCAGGAGCATAAGCCTCGGGCGGCCGACTAGCAATATGACGGCGTGCGCGCATTGCCAAGTCAGCATTAGTGGCGGCGTGTCATAGCGATCGGCCAGAACGCAACCAAAGCCAGCTTCCCCTGCGATCGGAACACGCTGGCCGATCAGGTCAGCCACGCCGCGATAGACCGTGCGTTTCGACATCTCAAGTTCGGCGCCCAGCGCTGCCGCCGTCACGGGCCGGCTGGAGCGGCGCAGGATCTGGATGATCTGGAAAAGGCGATCGGCGCGGCGCACTGCTGTCACCTGCTGCCATCATGCTGGCAGCAGCCCTATGCCACAAGGCACACGCAGGCCACCGCATTCGCCGTGGCCAACCCGCGAGGATCCGTCATGAAATTTGCTTCGACCCGTTTGATCGCCGCCGACATCGCTGCCGTCGTGCGCTTCTACGAAACGCTCACCGGGACAACAGCCGACTGGCTCGCCCCGGTCTTTGCCGAAATTGTCGTGGCTGGCGGGGTTATCGCGATCGGCGGGGCGGGAACGGTCGCTCTTTTCCGTGAAGGCAGCGCGCAACCTGCCTCTAATCGCACGGCCATTCTCGAATTTTTGGTCGCGGACGTCGATGCCGAATTTGCTCGTCTGAAGGAAATCGTAGAAGTCGTTCAGGAGCCTAAGGACATGCCTTGGGGCAACCGTGCCGCCCAATTCCGCGATCCGGAAGGTACGCTGGTTAGCCTGTTCACGCCCGTGACCGATGCGGCCAAGCTGCGCTTCGGGTCGCGATAGACCACGGTGAAAGTCCAAGCCTGGCTGCGACATCCAGACGCGCCAGCCTGTAGACCACGCCCCCAGGCGGAAAAGCTCCCTACGACGGTAAAAGTCGATACTTTAATGCAGATGTGCGTGCTTCACCGGACGGTTACCTGCTATCGCCATAATGATCTCTCTTTCAGTGAGACTGACGTCGAAAATATGCGGAAAGCCGTGAAGGCGATTTCTAACAAGCCAGACTTGGATCAGGCTGCCAAGGACCAAAATTGGCAGTATGGTCAGTACGGGCTGAATCTGGCTCTTAGCCAGCCGACATCCGAAGTCTGTGCGGCGGCTAGGACTCAAGCAGCATTGCTGCTTCCTCAGGCGATCAATCCAGATAAGAACCCGTTTTAAGGTTCAGGTTACGCGTCGCACCTGATCCAACCGTACGCCGCCCACGCGTGAGCGGCACATCACTTACTATAGACGCGCTCCAGCGGCCATCGGCTTCGATGTTTCTTGTGGCACAGAGGCGGTTCGGGGGCGGAGGCCGTGAAACTTCAAGAATGGACGTCCAGTTTGGCCCGGATGATCGTCATCTGAACGTTTTCAGGAAGCGGCGCGCAAACTCTCGGCACCCCTTACGATTTGACGATCTCCGCCACGCAGTGGACGTAGTCCATGCGGTGACCTTCGGGAGCGTGTGCGACCTCGGCTTCATAAGCGCCGTAAAGATCGTCGACGATTGCGGCACGGTCATTGGCGGGACGCGAGGGATCGAGCGCGTTCGCAAAAACGGTTTCCGACCAGGAGCGGAGCGTCGGCACATAGGCCCTGGCGAAATCCTGCGCGTTGCCATGGACCCGGAAGGCCTCGGCATAGGGGCACGGCGTCAGCATGGTGAAGATGTTTTCCAGCCTCAGCCCGGCCTGCGACACCGGCGAAACGGGATCGCGAAAGGGTGCTGCGAACTCGTCCGGCGTCTTGTAGAATTGCTGGAACGTCGCGTTGACATATTCCGCCTCGCTGATCCGCCCCGCCGCAACCAAATCGCGCCAATGGCGCGCGAAGGTGTCGAACATGTCGACCCCGGTCGTATGTCCGAGATAGCGGCCTTCCTCGTCGACGCAGAAATTGGCCAGCGCCAGCCTGCCGCCGGACCTGAGCTCACGGGCCCTCGCCAATAGGATCGTCTCCCAGTCGCGCAGCCCCTGGGCGCGAAACTGCGCCCGCTCGGCCTCGGTGGCGCCGACCGCCTGGACATGGTCGGCGATCATGCAGGGCCGCTTGCTGATCCAGTGCATCGCCGTGGCGGAAAAGCCGAAGGACAGCGAATTGTCCGGCAGGATCTGGCGATAGAAGCTGGTGCCGCTGCCGAAGATGTAGAGGCCGGGCGTCTCGGCCAGCGGAACCTCGGCGGAGGTTCCCAGCAGTCCCTGGCTCAGCCGGAACAGGGTCGAGAAATCATTATGGGGCAGGTCGGTGTAGGTGATCGATATCGCCCGGTCCGGTTCCCTCTCCCGAACGGCGGAGACCAGCCGCCGCATCATGTCCATCGAGGTGCCGCCGTCAGCGGCGCCGAAATCGGCGACGGCGAATGGCTGGCCATCGGCCAGCCGAGGCATCCCGGCGACTGCCTTGACGACGAGATCGCCGACCTTATCGATAACGTATTTGGCGCCGACGGTGTTTGCCGAGTAGTAGCCCGCCCCACGCATGGCGATCTTCTGGCCATCGGCTGCGCTCATTTTCTTCTCCCTTTTTTATTCATCGTCCACCCGGCCGCCGCCCGCGCCGCGCATGCGCGATCGCTCGCTTTCCGGCACATAGGTTCTGGCGGCGAAGGAACTGAGCGCCGCAAGGGTTTGCTCGTCTATCGCGCCGCGCCGGCCTGTGGCCGGCTGCTCGATTTCGGCGCGATGTTCGATGACGACACCGGCGCGCTTCGCCAGCCCCGCAGGTCGCGCGACGCGCATGGCCGAGCGGCGCAGCATGGCGTCGAGCCAGACCGGCAGACCGACACCAATGATCGCCAGCGGCAGCGCGCTCGCCGGAGGCGGAGCGTCGAGCAGCAAAGCCGCGGTTCGGATCGGACAGAGCGGCGTTTGGGCAGGCTTGTCGGCCTCGCCTTTTCGCCAGCGCGCCGCGCGAGCAGGATCGGGCGCCGTGAGGGATTGCGCGTTTTCGGCAAGGCTTAGCATGGCCATGCCCCAATTGTCGTCCTCGACGGCGATCCGGCGTGCGGCGCGGCCGATATCGTCGGCTAGTCCCCATGAAAACCCGACGCCCCGCGCCGCCTTGGCGCTCAGCGTTTCCACCTCGTTGAGCGACAGGTCGATCACGCGGCTTCTCCTGCCTGCGCGGCGACATCCTCGATCAGCGGCTCGCCGCTGAACAGCGCGATGCGCAACCAGCGGTCAGACCGTGGATCGAAGCTGCGCGCGCCGAAGAAGGCCAGCTTGGCACGCAATATGTCGACGGGCCGCAACTCGGCGCCGATCAGATTGTCGTGGATCTCGGCATAGGGGAATTTCGCGACGATCTGGGCGCGCCGCACCGCATGGCGCCATTCAGGCCGGCGCAGCAGGAAGTCCGCGACACTGGCCGAGGCCGGCTCCTGCGCCAACGCGGCCGCCAGGCTGAGGGCATCGCGCGCGGTGGCCAAAGGTTGTTCGAGCTCGGCGCCGTCCTCCTCGAACCGCTCGCCGAGCCGGGGCTCGAGCTTCTCCGCCGATACATACCAGAAGCGCGCATTGGCAGCCGGCTGAGCAAAGTCGATTGCCCTCGCCCATGAATAGCAGTCGAGAAGCGCCTGGCGCAGCGAGCCGCAGTCCATGCCGCCGTCGATGGCATGGCCGAGCGTCTCGTCGGCTTTCATCGTGTCGCCGAGCTCGTCGACCAGCGCCCCGTGCGGCTCGAGGATCAGGGAGACGCAGGCCTCCTGCCCTTCCAGGGAGAAGTGCTCTTCCGCGAAGCGGTAGAGCACGTCCCAGGGCTGCGGGTTCGCCAGAAGCCGGTCGAGGTTTTCGGCCAGCCTATCGAGATCGGCGGCCAGGGATCGTGTCGCGGCGGCCTGTCGGTCATCGTCGCTGTGCCAGCGGGCGACGCGTTGGGCCAGATCGGCGAGCGCCTGTGCAAAGATTTTCCGTTCCGCCTCGCCTGCCTGCGGCTCGGCGCGCACCCGCGCCAGCGCGGTTTCGCGGGCGAGGAACCAGCTATGCGTCAGCAGCGGATGGCGCACGAGGAAGGGCGCCATGCCGAGCCCCGTGGCGTTACCCACGCCGAGCGCCCGGCGCAAGTCCGGCGCCAGCCTCGCCGCGCCGGCCGGATTGCGGCGACCCGCGATGTGGTCGACCAAGTCGAGCGTGAAGGATCGGATCAGCCAGACGGTGAGCATCTCGGCCTGGAAAGACCCGGCAAGCTCCGGGCGCGCGGCGATCTCGTCGCGGTCGGCAATGCCGAACTTGCCGTTGCCGTAAACGGCCGTGGTGCGCAGCAGATAGCCGACGCCGAGAAGTTGCTCCGCGTCCGGCTGTTGTCCCCGCACCAGCGCCGACGCCACGTCCTCGAACAGCCGCACGCTCTTGTTCGCGCGCGCCAGCACCAACTCGCTTCTGGTGTAGCGGCCCGCCTCCTGCAGCGGCGCATTTGCTTCCAGTCGCGCGATTTCGGCTTGACCCGGCAATCCGTCGTAAAGCACGTAGCTCGTGTCCCAGGCCTGCGCGATCACCCGGTCGGATCGCTTCTCATCGTCGAGCGGCGTCGAGAAGGCGACCAGGCTGTAGGTTCTGGCCGGCGTCTCGACCGCATAGACCGCACGCCCGAACCCGTTGTCGTTGAGGTCGAACAGGTGCTTGCGGACACGCCATTTCTCCCTGGTGGCGCGGCGGATCAGCTGGCGCAGGAAGCTGAGCCGCGTCGGATGCGCCGCGCCCAGCCGCTTAAGGCGCATGACGACCTCCGGCGGGCGCAGCGCGATCGCCGTCATGCGGCGGTCCCGGCCAGCTTTTCGAGCGTGGCGAGCGTTTCGGCGGCCACCGCGATGCCTTCGGTTGCATTCCGCTCTCGCGCGTCAAAGCGCCTCGTGCCCGGAAGCCTCGCTTCACCGACAAAGGCGCCGGTGACGGTTTCCAGATTCCCCGCGAATGCCCCGGCCGAGGTCGCATCGGGCGAGATTGCCAGGAAGAACTGGCCGGTTCCAGGCGGGCCACCGGCCGTGCCGGAGAAGGGGCTGGCGACAAGCCCCGGGTTGGCTCCCGTCAGGCATGCGGCGAAGATCTCCACCAAGAGCGCCGAGCCGACGCCCTTGTAGCCGCCCGCCGGCGCCATCGTGCCCTTCAACGCTTCGCCGGCATCGGTGGTTGTCTCGCCGCTTGCGTCGAAAGCCCAGCCGGGTGGGATCGGCTCGCCGGCGCGGGCGCGCTTGATGACCTCACTCTTGGCGACGACGCTGGCGCTCTGGTCGATGACGAAGCGCGCGCCGGCCTGCCCGTCCGGGACGGCCAGCGACCAGGGATTGGTGCCCAGCGCCGCCTCGCGGCCGCCCCAGGGCGCGATCGAGGCCGGCGCATTGGTGAAGCCTAGCCCGACCAAGCCGGCCTGGGCGATCCGCTCGGTGTGATAGCCGAGCGCGCCGCAATTATAGGAGTTGCGGATGGCGAGCGCCGCCACGCCCTGCGTGCGTGCCGCCTCGATGAGCGCCGTCAGGCCGAGGGCGATGGCCGCATGCGCGAAGCCGTTGGCGGCGTCGACCGCGACGACCGCCGGAGCCGGCCGCGTCAGGCGCGGCTCGGTCTGCCCCAGCACCTTGCCGCAGGTCAGATGCTCGCAATAGGTCGACAGATACATCAAGCCGTGCGACTTCAACCCGTCGCGTTCCGCCGCCGCGATGCCCGCGGCCAAGGCCTCGGCCTGCCGCTCGCTTGCGCCATGGCGCATCAGCGCGGCGCGGGCGAGCGTTTCGATGCGGGCTTGGGTCAGGCGTGTCATCCCCTCACCCAATGATCATGCCGCCGCATAGCCGAACTCCCCTTCGCTCGCCCGCGTCTGCAGGCGGATGCATTCGATGAAGCGCAGCGACGCCGGCTGCAGGTTGCGGCCCTCCTTGGCGATCCAGCCGACGGTGCGGCTCGAACGCGGATCGGCAAGCGGCACGAAGCGCACGTCGTGGCTCGATTTCCAGCGGCAGAGCCGGGGCAGTATGGTGACGCCGAGCCCGGCCTCCACCATCGCCAAATTGGAGCTCACATTGGTCGCGGTTAGCTTGGAGCCGGCGGCGAGCGCTTCGGTCTCGGCAAGCCCGAGTGCCGCGGCCGCGCCATTGCGGATGAAGCTCTCGCCGTCGAGCTCAGCCCATTTCAACGGGCGCTTCGATCTTGCCAAGGGATGGTCGACCGGGCAGACGAAATCGAGCGGCTCATGGAACAGCGGCTCGAAGCTAAGCTGCGTCCGCCTGCCAGCGAGCACGCAGAGGCCCACCTCCACCATGCCATTCTCGACCGCCTCGACGATGGCGCTGGAATCGCTGTCGCGGACGTGGATGTCGAACCGGCTGCCTTCGGCGCGAAGCTTGGCGATGGCGCGCGGCAGCAAGGTCACCGCGACCGAAGGCACGCTGGCCACGTCGCAGCGCCCCCGCCGGTCCGCCGCGTAGCTGGTGATCGCCAGGCAGGCGCGATCGTAATGCGCGATCATGGCGCGCGCCTCGTCGAGCACGATACGGCCGACCGGCGAAAGCGCGCCCTTGCGCTCGCTCTCGAACAGCGGCGCCCCGATATCGTCTTCCAGTTGCTTCAAGGTCATCGACACGGCGGACGGCGTGCGGCCGATCTGGTCGGCGGCGGCGCGCACGCCGCCGGTCTCGCAGACCGCGACGAAGCTGCGCATGCCGGTCAGGCTGATGGTTTTGGTCACTGTTAAGCTTGCCTGAACATCTCTGTCAAAAATTGAGCTTGATTGAAGTTCACAGCATTGGTTAGGTCGTTGTCAACCGAATTGATGCAGGTGGAACAGGATGCTGAGCGGTCAGAACTTCGTTGCAGGCGAGTGGCACGACGGTGCCGACTGGGTCGAGGATATCAATCCGTCCGACGTGACCGATGTTGTCGGGCGTTTCGCGCAGGCGCGGCCGTCCGACATCCATGACGCCGTCGCGGCGGCGCAAGGCGCGCAACCGGAATGGGCGGCGGCCGGGCTGGAAGCGCGAGCCGCCGTTCTGGACGCCATCGGACGCGAGTTGATGGCGCGTTCGAAGGAGCTTGGCGAGCTGCTGTCGCGCGAGGAGGGCAAGACCCTTCCCGAGGGCGTCGGCGAGGTCTATCGCGCCGGCCAGTTCTTCACCTATTTCGCCGCGGAGGCCTTGCGCAATCTGGGCTCCTCGTCCGATTCCGTCAGGGCCGGCGTCGATGTGCTTATCGAGCGCGAGCCGCTTGGGGTCGTCGCGATCATTTCGCCCTGGAATTTCCCCATCGCTACCGCGTCCTGGAAGATCGCGCCGGCGCTTGCCTTCGGCAATGCCGTTATCTGGAAGCCGGCCAGCGTCACGCCGGCCAGCGCCTGGGCGCTCACCGAGATCATCAGCCGGCAGGCGATCCCGAAGGGCCTTTTCAACCTGGTGATGGGTTCAGGATCGACGATCGGCCGCGAGCTTGCCGTCAATGCCGACATACAAGGGCTGAGCTTCACCGGCTCCGGCGCCATCGGCTCCGGCATCGCGGCGCTCGCCGCCGCGCGCTTCGTGAAGCTGCAGCTCGAAATGGGGTCGAAGAATCCATTTGTGATCATGGACGATGCAGACCTCGATCGCGCCGTCGACCTTGCCGTGAACGGCGCCTTCGGCGGCACCGGCCAGAAGTGCACGGCCTCGTCCCGCCTGATCGTCCACCGGCAGGTGCATGACGCCTTCGTCGAGAAGCTGCTGGCGAAAACAAAGGCCCTGAAGGTCGGCCATGCGCTCGAAGACGGCGTCCAGATGGGGCCGGTCGTCAGCGCCGAGCAGCTCTCGGCCAATCTCGATTATGTGACGCTTGGCATCAGCGAAGGCGCCGAGCTTGCGACCGGCGGCGAGGCGCTCGATCTGGCGCATCGCGGCCACTACATGGCGCCGGCCGTATTCCTCAACGGCCGCTCGCGCATGCGCATCAACCAGGAGGAGATGTTTGCGCCGATAACCTGCGTGATGGCTGCCGACGATCTCGACGAGGCGATTTTCCTTGCCAACGATACGCCCTATGGGCTGACGGCCGGCATCGCTACGCGCTCGCTGGCGCGCGCCACGAAGTTCCGCCACGCCTCGCGCTCCGGCTGCGTCATGGTCAACCTGGCGACCGCCGGCACCGATTATCACGTGCCGTTCGGCGGCGTCCGCGCCTCGAGCTACGGTCCGCGCGAGCAAGGCCGCGCCGCGGTCGAGTTCTACACCCAGGTCAAGACCTCCTACATCCACGCGGGCGCGCCCGAATGACCAGCGACGCGCCGCAGATGCTCATCGATGGGCTGCAATACTGCAACTGGTCGCGCGCAATTTTCGAGGAGATGCGCCGGGGCGGGCTGACCGCGGTCCATGCCACGGTCGGCTATCACGAAGGTTTCCGCGAGACGGTGCGCCATCTCGTCGATTGGCGCACTTGGCTTCGCGACAATGAGGACCTGATCCTCCTGGCGCGCGATGCGGGCGACATCGAGCGGGCGCGGGCCTCAAACCGGACGGCGATCCTGCTTGGCCTGCAGAACCCGATGCCGATCGAGGACGACATCGGCCTGATCGAGATGCTTTTCGATCTCGGCATCCGCTTCATGCAGCTCACCTACAACAACCAGTCGCTGCTCGGCTGCGGCTGGATGGAAAAGGAGGACAGCGGCCTGACACGGATGGGGCGCGAGGTGATCGCCGAGATGAACCGGCTCGGCATGATCATCGATCTGTCCCACGCCGGCGAGCGGACCGCACTGGAAGCGATCGCGCTCTCCGAGCGGCCGGTGGTCGTCAGCCACGCCAATCCACGCTGGCTGCGCGACAGCAACCGCAATGTCTCCAAGGCCCTCTTGCAGGCATTGCGCGCAAAGGAGGGGCTGCTCGGCCTGTCGCTGTATCCGCTGCACCTTCCGAACGGATCGGACACGACGCTGGAGCAGTTCGGGAAAATGGCTGCGGAAGCGGCCGGGATCATGGGACCTGACCATCTCGGCATCGGCTCGGATCTCTGCCAGGACCAGCCCGACAGCGTGGTGCGCTGGATGCGCGAAGGCCGCTGGACCCGCGAGACACAGGCGGCGGCAAGTTTCCCGCAGCAACCATCCTGGTTCAGGTCGAACCTCGATTTTGCAACGCTTTCGGAGGGCCTTCTCTCGGCGGGCTTTGACAAGGCGCAAACGTCGCTCTTGCTCGGCGGCGCCTGGCATCGCTTCCTCGAGACCAATCTGCCTTCGACCCGGGATTCGCAAGCCACCAGTAGGTAGATTTGCCCCGCATGCGTACACACCAAGCACGGTCTCAGGTTAATACCACGCCAGATCCCGTTAGCACCGCGGCCACTCTGGTCGCCGCCAACGTCTGCTTCCGTCGAGCGGCAAGCCTGTTTCTACGGCCGATTTGAAGCGCATCGCGGCCCGCCAACCTTGGGGCCGCGAGCAGAAAGTCGGCTTTTGGCCTGGTGGACGGCTATCGCGCGAAGGGCATGACGCATGTGGAAAGCGACGTAGTCCCAGGCGCCAGCCATTATGCAGTGGCCGACAATCCGGACGGTGTGGCTGAGGTGATTGAACGGTACCCCGCGCGATGAGAAGAAGTTGATGACCGAGGTTACAAGCGAGAATATGGCAGCGCCCAAAATCGTCGATCGGAATACGTTCCAGGTCGAACAGGACGTCTTGCCGGTGCGCGAGAAGGCCCATACGCACGAGGGCGACGCCATCGTTTATACCGGGGTTTTACGTTTTGGAGTGCCGAGGAACTTTTCCCCTTGGACCAAGTTGGACGAGAGCAAGCGCTTTTTTCTGGAAGTATATGAAGCCATGAAAGTGACGGACGATGAAAATCATCTCCTGTTCACGCTTCAGGTCGCGGCGAAAGTCCCATCAGGGACGCTCTATATACCGCAAACGGAGGCTGTGCACGGCTAGGCCGCCGTCCGACAAAAAGCCGCCGGCCAGAGCCACCGGGCAGTACTGGAGTAGCCTGAGGGCGCGAAGTGGCAACGTGCGCGGCAGGCTACTCGGGAACAGCGCAAATGCCCGAGTTGTTCCCCCGACACCTGTGTCATGCCCGTCAGTCGTAACACGCGTCGGACAGACGTCTTATCCGCCAACTCATAAGTCCAGACGACGCAACATATTCCGCAGATCTTCATTTGGGAGTGCTGGCGAGCATAGTCCCTTCATCGCCAGTTCATGCATGCCCACCATTACCTGCGATGATGGTGGGCATCCATCAGCCTAAAGGTGCCGGATTGCCGATTCCTCAAGAGCTTGACGACGAATATCTCACCTTTGAGTGCCCACGGTGCGAACGTCCCATCGTTCGAAAAGGCACATGGTTTAAAACCATATCCTCATTCAAATGCCCGTCCTGCGACGCGGCGCTGAGGCTTGGATACCCCGAAAAGCTGCACCTGTTCGAGAAGCACAAGCGTCTGACCGGGGGACCTCACGAACCGGCGAACCCGCCTGCCTGAACCAAGCCGTGGCTAGCCGTACGACCTGTATGGATCGCATCGCACGCCAATCTTGGTCCATTGATCGATTATCAAGCTCTCAAATGGGCTGCTTCTTCGAATAGGGCAAAGACCTTAGACTGAGGTAGGGGGCGACCGAACAGCCAACCCTGTACGTCGGTACAGCCATGCTCCCTGATCAACTGATACTGTTCCTCAGTTTCGACGCCCTCGGCTGTCGTGGTCATACCGAGAGTGGCCCCAAGTTCGGCGACGGCCTTGACGATCGCCCGGCTTTCGCTGCTTTCACATATCAGGCTGACAAAGCTACGATCGATCTTGATGCGGTCGAAAGGGAAAGAGCGCAGATAGCTGAGCGATGAGTAGCCGGTTCCGAAATCGTCCATCGCGATGCTGATTCCGAGATCGCGTAGGCTGTGCAATGTCTGGAGCGTATTTTCATTGTGCGCCAATAGCACCGACTCGGTGATTTCAAGCTCGAGCCGTGACGCCAACAAGCCTGACGCGCCCAATGCCGAGGCTACTTGAAGCGCCAGCCCCGGCTGCATGAACTGCGCAGGCGAGAGGTTTATGGCAACCTTGACGTGGGAAGGCCATCTCGACGCGTCATTACAGGCCTGTTTTAGGATCCATTCCCCCAGACCGTCGATAACCCCTGACTCCTCGGCGAGGTGGATGAACTCTGCAGGCGGCAGAAGTCCACGCACCGGGTGGTTCCATCTAACCAGCGCCTCGAAACCGGTGAGCTTCGAGGTCCTCGTATCATGCAGAGGCTGGTAGTGGAGCACGAACTGGTCTTTCGACACTGCCTGCGCCAACTCGGCTTCGAATTGGCGCTGCTCCTGCAGCCGTGCGTCCATTCCAGGTTCAAACGACCTGCATGTGCCACGGCCCTCGGTTTTGGCCTTGTATAGGGCGAGGTCGGCGTTGCGGATTAACGTTTCCGGGCTTTGTCCGTCGTTCGGGAAAACGGCAATGCCGACACTGCAACCGATGTTGATATTGTGGCCCTGGATGGAGAATGAAGCGGACAAAGCATGAATGACCCGGCCGGCAAGCGCCCCGGCCTGATCGTTGCCATTAAGCAGAAGCTGAACGAGAACGAACTCGTCGCCGCCCACCCTGGCGGCCATGGCGGTCTCGCCTACATGATGCCTCAGCCGGTCCGCGACAGCTCTCAGCAACTCGTCGCCGATGGGGTGGCCTAAGGTGTCGTTGACCGGTTTGAAGCGATCAAGATCGATGCAGTGGACGGCAAGCTTCTCGCCTTGCCTGAGGCTGCGTAGGGCTTCGTCCATCGTGTCGGCCAGTAGACCGCGGTTGGGAAGTCCGGTCAGAATGTCGTGTGTTGCCAGATGCTGGATCTGGGCGGTGCGTTCTTCTACCCTCTGTTCAAGCGTCTCAGCCGCCTGCGCTTGCATGATCATGGTGCGACCGATGGAGTACCAACAAATCAACGCCAGCAAGGTGACAATACCGACGGCCACATACCCAGCCAGTTCGAACTCCCGCACCGATCGAACATCGACATTGCTCGTGAATTGCGTGTCGGGAAAGCCAGCCCAAAGGCGCCAGGCGCTTCTCGGATCGTTGAGCGACAGCGGGATGACCTCGGAATAGATCAGCCTGGGATCAGGTCCCGTGAAAGATCTCGTATTGGTCACCAGCGATTCTGACATCCGGTGCTGGTCGGACTCGAAGCCATATCCGGCATTGACGATCACATAGCCACTGCCAGGCAGCAGCTTTCGCAGCGCCGAGGTGAGCATGATCGCCGAAACGGAGCCGCGCAGGGTTCCGTCCTGTCCAAAGACCGGAACCGAAAGAATGAAGCCAGACCGGTCGGCATCATCGCCGGTGCGAATGAAATTCGTGTTGTCGCAGGTGATCAGCTCTTTGGTCCCGATGATCGGCACGTTTAGCCCGTCAAGGGTGCTTGAGTTGGGGTAGTTTGCCTTCAGCCAGGCAAGCTGTTTTGCCAGCTCGTGGTATTCATAGGTCTCGACCTCCTCGGGCGGGCGAGTCAGCGCATTCTCGTCCAGCTTCCTGGATTTGGGCGCTGCCGCAGCTTCGGATCTCGCCTTGGCATTGACGATTAGCTGGTCGAACTGAAGAATTGGCTCCTCCAGCTTGCCGGTCACGGCGTCGAACCGATCGGGATCGAAATCCAGAGGCAGGAAGTAGACCTCCGAGATCGAGACGTTGTCGGCGAGGTTGTTGTAAATCTGCTGGATCGTTGCTCGCCCTTCGTCGCCGAGGTTGGTGCCGTGTCGGTCAAGGGCCCGGACGCTCGGCAGGAACGTCAGGGTTCGGACATTCTGATAGATGGCGTTCAGAGCGTCTTCGACGGTCTTTGCAGTCGCCCTCGAAGTTGCCCGTGAATTTTCCAGATATCGTTCCTTGGCAAGCGCAAATTCCCTGCTCGCGTCAATACGCAACCCCACCAGGGTGACAACGCTAATCAACATGATTAGGCCGAAGCCTATTGTTCGCCTGAAGGCATTCATCCGGGGCCCCCCTACCAATCGGCAGAGGTTAGTGTTGTCCGGTTTAGGAACCGCTAATGATCCACCCAGATTATGGATTTCTAATCTAGCAAAAAAATAGGACCCTTACTCGCCGCAGCCACTGAATGCTAACGGCTGTAACGGCTGCAAATAGAAACGCTTATCTTTAAAGGCGGGCTAACTCCCTCCGCCCGCTCGCCGCACTGTCGGAGGCTATCGAACGAAACAGACCGCCGGCTCTAACTCTATTGATTTCCTGCCCGACAGCTCGATTGCCACCACCGCAGGCGTGAATGAGCCGTGTCATGCCACCACCAAGTTTTGACGTCGCGCATGCTCCTCCGGCATTTGCGGCAGCGAACCTTCCGCACGAGGGCAGACACAATCCAGAAACATTCAGGAAAAACTGCAGAAATCATTCAAGCGTATCATGCTCTTGAGGGATCAGTTCATCGGCTGCAGCAGTGCTGCACTTGCTCGGGTTTGCGACAAGCGATGCACAGAATCTCGATCAACTTGATGGGTGCGTTGCTCAGCTTGTCGCTCGCTACGGCAGCGACCGGAGCCTCCACCTCAAAGGCGGCGCCGCTCACCCGGACCGAGCGTTGCACCATTCTCAGCCGTCAAGTCGACGAAGCCCTCAAAACGCATGCCGCGGCAACGCAGGTCACCGCGGCGAAGGCTCTTCAGAGAAAGGGAAACCGGTACTGCGCCAAGAAGAAGGAGGCGCAGGGAATCCGGATGCTCGCGAAAGCTTTGAAGCTGCTTGGAGTGACACCCATCGATCCTGATCGGTGACGCTCAACCCCCGACTTGCCAAACAAGGAATAGACACATGAAAAAGTCTCTTCTGTCTGCCGTCGGTCTTGCATTCGCGCTCGCCGTCTCGATGCCAGTTCTCGGCCCTAACGACGCCGCCGCGGCTACGAAGCCAGCGCCAGCAGCGACGGCCGCAACTGGCTCTGCACCCGCCTCGGATGCTATGACCATGAAGAAGGCTAAGAAGCACGTAACGAAGGCCTGCAAGGCGACCAAGAAGCACAAGTGCCCGGTGAAGCACAAGAGGAGCGCCGCGAAGAAGTCCTATTAAGGTTTGAAGTATTGCAAAGAAGGCCGTCCACCTCCGCATTTACCGGGATGGCCTTTTTTGCTCCCGCCTGCGACTGAGTGGGCGCGACGACCGGCTCTTCGTGCCGGCCCGCTCATTTCGTCATGGACAGCAGCAGGCTCGTTATGCGCCCCTTGCGGCGTCCTCGATCAACCTGACCATGAAGTTGCGGAATCTCTGGCCGGGCTTATCCCCTATATTTCCAACCTCCTCCGCCCCATTCCGGGTACAGAAACGGACACCTCCCCGCTCAACTGCGCGCTGACTGTGAATGTCCTTTCTGCCACCTTTTCAGGTCCTCGGTTCCTGAGATTTGGAATCGACTATCAAACCTTGAAAGTGCCCGCATCCGCTTTTGCATCGACGTCGGTGATCAACATATGCCCTGGCGATACCGTGATCGAGACCGCGAGTTCGGCGCGAGCAAGAGCATCTTGCGCGGTCAGGCTGCTTGCCCAGAACACTGGGACCTCCCCTTCCATGATCTCGACCGCGTCACCCCAGTCGGGAGCCATCAGATCTCCTACTCCGATAATCGATGGGTCTCCGACATGGACAGGAGAACCATGGGCAAGCGGGAAGCGTGCGGTAAGGGCGCGAACCTTGTCGACATCACCTCGTCTTATGGGACGCATGGAGACAACCATCTCGCCTTCAAAAGGTCCTGCGCCGCGCGTCTTGATTTTGGTCCGAAACTTTGGGAGGACTTTGCCGCAGCCGGTGCTGCCCAGTTTGATGCCCTTTTCCAGGAGGGCCACTTCGACGGTAAGCGAACTACCGAGCGCGAAGGCGGCAAAATCGTCCCGCCAGAGGTCGATGATATCTGTCCTCTGATGGGTCACCTCCCCAAAGTGGTAGATATTGTATTGCGGAGCATCGGTGCGGATATCGATGTCGCCTAGCGCTGGAAGAAATGGACTGCCCGCACGGCTCACGCCCACTAACGGACAGGGCTTGGGATTGCGGACGCAAAACTGATGGAAATCGCCGGCAAAGCGACGGGGAACAATCACGACGTTGGCTTGGAGCTTGCCCCTCGCAAGCCCTCCTGTCCGGCCTTCGTAGGCCCCCGCTCTAACGAGCCTCCGCAGTTTATCTGCATCGATCACTCGCAAATTGTCATAGAACAATGAAGTGACTTGGCGAGGCATGGGCTTCCGGAAAAATGGACGATTCACGAAATCGCGTAAGATCATCGGCAAGCCAGCGGATTGTCAAATTATCAGAATCTTTCCTCTTCGATAAATTGTATTTATTAATTAGATGGCAAACTCTAAATTATTAGAACTTTAGCATAGACATACTGACTCTCACTGACAATCTCGGCAGCCGATCGCTTCTATCTGGCGACCTGCCTCGCGCAGAAAGCCCAGGTCACGGTTCATGTAGGAGAGCAGGAAAGCTGCGTAGAGGACGAAGACGAGGCTGAAGACCAGTGTCTTGACGACCAGCGAAAGCGCAAAAACGTTCAGGTGCGGCGAGGCTCGCGCCAGGAAGGCCAGCACGATGTCGGACAAGAGCATGCTGATGATGAGCGGGAAAACGAGAGTCAGCGCCATAACCACGACGCGGTTCAGCAGACCGAGGAAGATTCCAGCAGCGTCCTTGCTGAACACAGGCAGGAGATGATCGATCGGCCAAAGGCCATAGCTGTCGTAGAGACCGGTCAACGAAAGCTGCAGGCCTCCGGCTGCGAGGTAGATCGTGACCATGATGATGGCGAGCAAGGTGCCGGTGGCCCCCGTCTCATGGGTCATCATCGGATCGATCAGCGCACCCATCGAGGAGCCGCGCTGCAGATCCAGTATATCGCCCGCCGCTTCCGCGGCCCAGAACGGTATGCCCATCGCCAGCCCGAGTGTTACCCCGACCACGACCTCCTTGAGCATGTACAACACGATCATCGTCGTCGGCAGATCGGTGGTCGTCAACTTGTTCACGATGATCGGAAAGACCGGAACCACCAGCGCCAACGCCACACCGCTGCGCAGAAGCCCTGACAGCGGCACGCGCGAAAAAAGCGGCATGAGCAGCATGAACCCGGTCATGCGCGCGAGCGCGAAAGCGCCTGCCAGGAGATAGAATTGAAGCTCTTTGACCGAGGTGAAGAGCGGTTCGACCGGCATCCGTGTGTCTCAACGGGTGACGACGGGAAACTCGTCCAGCGCCGTCGACGCCTGCTGCGCAATCTGCTGAGCGAGCAATGGACCAAAGACGATGATAACCAGAAGGATGGCGACGAGCTTTATCGTCTGCGGCAGCGACTGGTCCTGAATCTGTGTCAGCGCCTGGGCAAGGCCGACGAGCACGCCGACGGCCAGTGCGGTGATGATGGCCGGGCCGGAGGCCAGCAAAACGGTGAGAAGCGCGCCTTGGACCTTCGCCAGGATGAAATCATTGCTCATATGAAACCCCCGGCAGCGTCACGAGTAGCTCAGGATTAGGCCATGCATAAGCCGCGACCAGCCGTCTATGGCGACGAAAAGGAACAGTTTCAGCGGGATCGAAATAAGGACCGGCGAAACCATGATCATGCCGAGCGTCATCAGCACGTTCGCGACAACGATGTCGATGATGAGGAAAGGCAGATAAAGCAGGAAGCCGATCTCGAAGGCACGGGTAAGCTCGGAGGCGACAAAGGCAGGAACCAGAATGGACAGATCGTCGTCCTTGAGATTCTGCCGGGCCTGTTCCGGCCACAGGCGGGCCGTTCCATCGAGAAAAAACTGACGCTCTTGCGGCTGGGTGAATTTCATGAGGTGGCGCTGCAATGGTTCCCGGACCAGTTGCGCCGCCCTGGCGAGATCGTCGGTTGTCTGGAACTGGACCTGCCCTTCCTGAAGCCGGCTCGACATCTCGCTCAGCAATGGCGTGGTGACATAGACGGTCAGCACGAGCGCTATGCCATAGAGCACCAAATTGGGCGGCATCTGCTGAACGCCGAGTGCGTTGCGGATCAGAAACAACACGACCGAGATCTTCAGAAAGCCCGTCATCGTGACCACTGCCAGCGGCAGCAACCCGACCACACCGACGGCGATCAGGATTCCAAGCAGGTTGGGCGAGTTGTCAAGCATTGTCGAACATGCGCAGGACCCGCACGCCCAGGCTTTCTCCGATCCGCACGATCTCGCCGCGACCGACACGCCTGCCGTTGGCAATGATGTCGACAGTCGCGTCGGCTACATCGGCGAGCGGAATGATGGCGCCGGGCGCAAGCTGCCTTACTTCTCCAAGAGGCATTGCCGTGCGGCCGACCTCGAAGGCAAGGACGACCGGCAATTCGTCCAAAGTCGATTCTTCCAAGGTGTCCGGCGGCGGCGTGTTCTGGTTCATGGCCCACTCCCAGTTCGATCCAGTGATTGCGGTCGGCGCGGCAAGCAATTGCGGCCCGCCGGCGGTCAGCCCCACCGGCGCGAATAGGCGCTCGGCAATGATGAGCGTCGCCACGCCCTCTTCCGCCGTATCGTCGAACAGCACCACATCGTCAGCCTGCAGGCTTTGAAGCTCGCCAATGGTGATCGCAAGCGGACCGCGCCGAAGATGGACGGACAGCGGAAGTTCGGCCGGGACCGGCGGCCTTGGTTTGCCGAGCTCGTCGAGAAGGCGGCCGATCCGTACCGGCAGACCGGTGTCATTCGCCGTCAGGACGCAACCTATCGTTTCATCCTTGTCGGCCAGGGCGAAAGCGAATGGAGTTTCCCCTGAAACGGCATCTGCCGGTGCCAGCGAGGTAATCGCGATCTTCTCGCCCAGCCTCTCCTCGATCCATTCGAGATCGTGTTCGAACGTGGCCTCCAACAGGAGCGCGGCGTGGGCCGGCGCAAGCCGTTTCATATCGACCGCTCCGTCGGCCCTGGCGAGACCTCGCTCGACGACAGAAAGCGGCAGGCGCAATTGCCCGGCCATGTCCCCGACGGTGAAGCCAACAGCGCATAGCGGCTGGTTAGCGGAATTCAGCCCCGGCCAAGCGGCCGCGATCGCCATGGCCTTCCCGGCAATCGTGATCTGCGCGGTATTGCGGCGACGGTAGAAGGCGTTCAACGCCCAGACATCCGCGGCTGCTACCGTTGCCAAAGTCAGCGGCTCGCCGATGCTCGACTGTGCGGCCGCGCGTTTCGCCGGTTTTGCCCGCGCTTTCGTTCTTGCCGGCGCGAAGTCCTGAGGCATCACATCCATATCGATCACTGATTGGGCTATCGTTCTGTGGACGAGCGCGGCTGGCTGCGCTCCTCTTCCTCGGAAAGCTCGGCAAGGGCCTGGCGCCGACGCGCGTCGCGTTTGGCCAATTGCTCCGATAGCCTGTCCAGCTTGGTCACAGCCTTGATGCTCGCACGGTGCTCGTTGCGGACTGCCGACAGCTCGACGTTCCGTCGCTTCTCGAGGTCGCCGGCCATTTTCTCGCCTTCCCGCAACTGCCCGGTTTTCCTGGCGGCGGCCTCGAACCGTCCCTGCAGCCGGTGGAGGCTGGCGGCATTCACCGGCTGCCCGACCAGCGCATTGAACGCCGCATCCTCGGCGTTGACCGTGCGCTGGAGGTGTTCGGTGACGGCGGCAGCCGCCTGCTGAACTTCCCTCGCGGCCTGGTTGGCGGCGGCGCGCCTTACGGTCACCTCTTCCTGTGCGCGCTCCTCGCGGCGGCGTCTGAGGTCGCGCAGTCGAGCGATCATGTCACGCTCCTTCATTGACAATCTCCCGCATGCGCTGGCGTGTCCGGTCGATGCTCTCGTATGTTGCGGATGGCTGGCGCAGGAAGGCGTTGATGGCATCGATCTTCGCTACCGCCTCGTCCGCCACGGCATCGCTGCCCTTTTCGTAGTCGCCGACGCGCAGGAGCAGTTCGATGTCGGCATAGCGGGCGAGCAGTTCGCGCAAGCGGCCAGCGTCAGCCCGATGTGCCGGCGGCACGACGGCATCCATCAGCCGGCTTCGGCTGCGCAGGATGTCGATGGCGGGAAAATGGTTGCGTTGCGCAAGCTCGTTCGACAGGAAGACGTGGCCGTCGAGCAGCGCCTGGATTTCCTCGGCGACCGGATCCAGCGTCCCGTCGCCTTCCAGGAGAACGCTGTAGAGGCCGGTGATGGACCCGACTCGACCGGGTCCCGAGCGCTCGAGCAGACGCGGCAGGACCGCAAACAGCGAAGACGGGAAACCACGACGCGTCGGCGGCTCGCCCGAGGCCAGACCGATCTCGCGCTGCGCACGCGCAAACCGCGTTATATTGTCCATCGCAAGCAGCACATGCTTGCCCTGGTCCCGAAAAAATTCGGCTATGCTTGTCGCCACATAGGCGGCCTTGACGCGTTCGATGGCGGGCCGGTCCGAAGTCGCGACGACCACGATCGTTCGCTCGCGCCCTTCCGATCCAAGCTGGTGTTCGAGGAATTCGCGCACCTCGCGCCCGCGCTCGCCAACCAGGGCGACCACCGCGACATCGGCGTCGGTGCCGCTGACGATATCGGAAAGCAAGATGGACTTGCCGACACCTGGCTCGCCGAAGATACCGACGCGCTGCCCGCATGCGCAGGTGAGCAGCCCGTCGAGAGCGCGGATTCCGAGCTGGATCGGCTCGGAAATCAGACTGCGCTCCAGCGGGGATGGCGGGTAGGCATTGACCGGATAGCTGCCGACAATGCCGTCCGGCGAAAGCGGCTTGCCATCCAAAGGCTCGCCGAACGCGCTGATCACCCGGCCCAGAAGGCCGGGTCCGATGGGCACCAGCTGGTCCTTGCCGGTCGCAACGACTTCCGTCAGGCTCGAAAGACCGGTCAGATCGCCAAGCGGAACAAGGACCGCCATCTCATCCATGAGACCCACGACTTCAGCCTTGGTCGTCCTGCCCGTTCTGGGGTCGACCAGCTCGCATATCTCACCGATCCTCGCTTCTTCGACGGTCGCATGAATGACCGTTCCGGTGACCCGCCGCACACGTCCTTTGCGGGGGCGGCTCGAATCGTCGCGAAGGCCAGCACGGAGATTTGGAATGATGGACGCCAAACGGCTTTCGATGTCGATGGCGGGACCTGTCATGCCGGCGCCTCGGCCCTCGATCGGATTGCGGCGGCGACGGCATCGAGCTGCGCGTCGATGCTGGCGTCAATGACGGCGATGTCGGTCGAGAGGATGCAGGCTGACGGCGCGAGCGCATCATCCGCATCGATTTCAATCATCATGCCCAGATCGCTGTGGCGCAAGACCGCGTCCAGTTCCTCGCGGACCCGCTCCACGGAAGCGGGATGGACACGGATTTTCAGATACCTGGCACGGCGAATTTCGCTCACGGCCTGTGCGGCGGCTCTAGCGACAAGCATTGCAACGTCGAACTCCCCCAGAATTCGCCTGACGATCTCGAGGGCGAGCCCGGTGACTTCGGCTTCGAGCCCGCCGAGATAGCGATCCACCTTGACTGCCGTTTCGCTTATCAGCCGGCTGGCATCCGCGTCGCCTTGCGCCTTGCCGTCCTCATAACCTTGCGCATATTCGGCCGCGTAGGCGCGCCGGGCGGCTTCGCGCATTTGCTGGGCATCACGCCTCGCGGCATCGAGAAAGGCATATCCATCCTGCCAGGCCCGCGCCTCAGCGGCGCGCAGGATGCGTGCATGGGGGCGCCTTGGCACTTCAACGGTCGCGGTGTCCACTTCGGCCATCACCCTAACCCATCGCTCGCCGCACAATTGCCGGACCGACCTCGATGAACGGCTTGGCCGTCCGGTCGACGAATTCGTGCGGCATGAGCTTGATGCGGACGCGCGCACCTGTCTCGCCAGGCATCGCCTGGCACCATCCGCCAAGGCAGCTCAAACCATCGGCATAGACACGACCGCGGATATCCTCAAGCGGCTGCAGCGGCCGTGTTGGGCCGGCCAGATCGCGATTGGCAACCGCAAAGGTGCAGAGGTCCGCGCCCAGTGCCGCCTGCAACGCATCGGCTTCGCGCCCGTCAATGACGGCGGCAAGATTGCCGGCCCAGTAGATGGCGCCCGAGCGAAGAGCGAGGTCCTCCAATTCCTCGCCCGACGACAAGGCAATCGCCCGATCCACGTCGTCCGGCGGTTCATCGACCGTGCAAGAGAGCCGGTAATGCTCGAGCAGAAGCTTCGACAACCGCTCATGCAGGCGGTGCGACTGCAGCATGCGCTGGCACGCAGCTTCGCTGATCGCACCGTCAAAGCATTCGGCGAGTCGGGCCGCGTCCGCATAGGATGCGAGGCTGGAGATGAACTCCTGCCATTCCGGGCTGGCGGCTTGCTCCGAGCCGGCCCCAGTCATGCCTTCCTCGCGGGGATTGCGGAAGCTTCGAGGGCGTAGACATTAGGCCGTCGGTACCACTGCAGGTACGCCAACCGCGCGGCCAGCGCGAGTATCGCGGCCGCCATGCCGTAGAACAGCCACATCGCCGCCGCCACGCTGTCCGGATGCAGCCACAGACCAAGGAAGGTTATGAACCCTGGCTCGGATTCCTGCTCCGGGGTGGTCGCGGCGACCGGAATGAGCGTGACGGAGACATTGTCGTAGGTCAGTCCGGCGATGCCCTTGGCCACCAGCATCTTGACCTGCGGGATCAGCTCGTTCATCGGCACGGATGCGCGATGCCTGATGAATACCGACGCGGACGACGGCACCAACTGCTGCCTCAGCGGATCATTCTCGGGCAGGACAAGGTGAACCCGCGCGGAAAGCACGCCATCGATTTCGGAGATTGTCTGCGAGAGTTCCTGGCTCAGGCCATAGATCATCGTTGCCCGCTCTTCCACCGGCGAGGATACGAGCCCGCCCCTCTTGAAGACGTCGCCGAGGGTCTGGAATTCCTGTTTGGGCAGGCCGCTTTCGTCGAGAAGGGCCATCGCCTCGGCAAAGCGGCCCTTCTGCACCGAAACCGTCATCTTGCCGTCCTTGCCGGCCTCGCGCTGGGCCGGAATCCCGTGACGCATCAGCGTGGCCACGATTTCGTTGGCCTGCCGCTGATCGAGGTTGGAATAGAGTTCCACCGAACAGGCCTGGAGCATCAGCATCCCGGCGACGACAAACGCCACGCGGCACCCTGCGGCACATCGATTGAACAGCGCCGACCGCCGCAACTGGAACAATTCGGGCACGAGCACTCCGCGGCACCTACTGTTGCTTGATCAGCGTGCTGGTTGACGACGTCACGGCCTTCACGCTGCTGGTCACGACTTCCAGATTGGCTGCTGCCCACATCACTGAAATGGATCGCTCGAGCAGTTGCTGGGCATTGTTTGCCGGCGCATTTTCGGCTTCCTTGCCTAACGGGGCGGCATCCTGGGTGGCAGCTGTTTCCGCCGGCGCTGGCGTGTTCGCCTTGCCGAGAGCCTTTTGGACCTGCTGCATTGTCCCTTCCAGCGACTGGACAGCGGAACCGAACAGGGCCGAGGGATCCGTGGCCGCGCCCCCTCCGGTCTTCTCCACCTCGGCCAGATAGTCGAAGAGTTTGCGCTCGACGATCGGCTCCGCCCGCTCCGATCTCGAAGATTGACCCGCCATTGCCGGATTGGCTCCGGACGATGCCTGCGCCACCTGTCGGCCTGCACCGGTGGCGACATCGCCGCGCTCGGGCGCGTTGGGCTTCGCCGCATCGTGCTTTTCCTGCTTGGCGACCACCATCGGATTGCCCGGCTGCGCGGCCGCGCCGGCGGTGATCTGCTGTTGCGAGCCTATGCTGGTGGTCAAGCTTGCCAGCGAGCCCTCCAAGGCTCCAATCGGCGCGATCTGCATGAACCTGCCTCCTATTCCTTCGTCAGTTTTCCGGAGGGAACGCTTTGCGCCTGCGCCTGCCTTCCGCGAAAAACGCGGACCGAGACGACCTTGCCGGGCTCCTGTTTGTTGCCCTGCGCGGCGGGGACTCCGAGTGTCTTCCTGATGAGTTCGATGTAGGACGGCGGCCCCGATACCGAGACGACGTCGTCCTGCCTGGAAACCCTGACTGGAAACTTCGGATCGATGACGCCCAGCCGCGAGAGTCGATCTTGCGCACCGGCGGCCGTGTTGGCATCGAGCGGAATCAGCTCGGTCTGGACCTCAGCTTCGGCGGCGACGTTCATGACGACACCGTCGAAATGCCAGACCAGACCGTATCGATTGCAAATCTCTTCCAGAAATTCGCGCGCCGTTCCAACTGGCATACCGGCGCTCAACCGTCCCTTAACGAGCTTGCTGACGCGCATCGGCACCCGCATGTTGCGGCCAAGCTCGGCGAGCGCATCCGTCACCGACTGGTCGATTGCGATGTATTTGTAGGGACCCGCGGGCCAGCGTGGCTCGGCGGCATTGGCCTGCGAAGCAGCAAGCGTGAACAGCAGGATCACACCAGCCATGAAGGCAGTGTTGGCTCCCGACAACCGGTCCACGAGGCAGGTACCGCGTCCCGTCAAAATTGGTCCTATCGCGGACGCGCGGAGCGCTAGCCCGCGTCGCCCGTCTCATGGGTTACCCGCCAAGCTCACCCTATCGCGTGCGTCGCTCAAATGGAAGTCCAATTGGATTGAACTCGCGTATTCGGTTCCAAATGTTGCGATCAGCGAGCAAAGCGATATGGTGCGGCTGGAATCGGGCAGCGAAGGCTCGCGGTCGCCGGTTTTGTTGCTCGAATTTGAAGGGATCAGCCCCGGTGGCGGCATGCAAGAACCTGCTCTTGAGCTTGAATGCTCCGGCCGGCAATGCCTGGCGACGGCCCCTGATCGGGTCTTGGCTCGGCAAGGGCTTGGGTGAATCGGTTCTGGTCGCTGTCACGTTGACTGCCGCGATGGCGCCAGCGCATGGTCAATCGAACAGCGGCTACGACCCGCGAAGCTGGAGCTACGATCAAGCCCGAAATGTGCTGATCTCGCCATCCGCTCCCGGCCAGGTCGCGGAGGGCGAAATGCGGCCGGCCTGGTCGCCAATTCCGAGGGAGATCGTCGATTTCGGCGAGACGCAGCCGAAGGGATCAATCGTGATCAACACCACGGAGCGGCGCCTCTATTACATACTGGGAAACGGCAAGGCGCTGCGATATGCGGTCGGTGTCGGCAAGGAGGGTCTGGAATGGTCGGGTCGCGACACGATTTCGAGCAAGAAGGACTGGCCGGATTGGCGGCCGCCGGCCGAAATGCGGTCCAGGGAAGCATCGAAGGGCCGCTTGCTGCCGGCACACGTCGCGGGAGGGCCGAACAACCCGCTGGGCGCACGCGCGCTCTATATCGGCAACACGCTTTATCGTGTTCATGGCACAAATCAGCCATGGACTGTCGGCCACGCCAACTCCTCCGGTTGCATTCGAATGACCAATGAAGACGTTATTGACCTATACGACCGAGTGAAGATCGGCGCCCAGATTATTGTCCGGCATTGAACCGTGATCCCTTTCAACATCAAGCAGCTCGAAACCTTCCTCCTGGTGGCGACTTTCGGAAGCTTCCGAAAGGCCGCGGAACGCTTGAACACAACGCAGCCGGCGGTGTCGACCCGGATTGCCAGTCTGGAAGAAGCGTTCGGCGCCAAGCTGTTCGAAAGGCAGAGCAGCACGGTGAGGCTGACCGCCGAGGGCCAGCGGCTGCTGCCGCCGGCGCAGCGGGTTCTGCGTGTCGCCGAACAGCTGCAATTGGCGGCAAACTCCCTTTCAGAGACCGCGGGAGTGCTCAGGCTCGGCGTTGCCGAAACTATCGTGCACACCTGGCTTCCCGATTTCCTCAAGGAATTGCAGACCAACTATCCGCTTGTCGACACCGATATCGTCGTCGACACGACGACGACCCTTCGCAATGAGCTCATGTCCCACCGGCTTGATCTTGCAGTGCTGATGGGCCCCATTCAGGAATACAGCATCGAGAATATTGAACTGCCCTCCTTTCCGCTCGTATGGGTTTGTTCACCGTCCTTGAAATTGCCCAATCGAGGCAAGCTGACGCTGAGCGACCTGATGCAATTTCCGATCATCAGCTATGCCCGCACGACGAGGCCCTACAGTGAACTCTACCGCAAGCTGACCGGCGAGCTTGAAGCGACGCCGCGTATCTTTCCGGCCAATTCGCTGGCCGCCTCCATCACGATGACGCTGAACGGGATCGGTATCGCCTCCCTCCCCAGGGAAGTCGTTCAGGGCCATACTGCCAGCGGCACGCTACGCATCGTCGACTGCGAATGGCATCCCTCCGACCTGCGGTTCACCGCCTCGTACTCCTCCGAACCGTCCAATCCGATAGCGGAGCGTGCGGCAAAACTGGCCGGCTGCATCGCACATGCGTTCGCCGCAAGAATCGGCAAGGCGCAACCTGACGATTAGAACCCGCGCCGTCTCAGCCGACCGCCGCAATCGGCAGGTAGATGCGGTCGCCGGAGAAAATCATATCCGGGCTTAGAATATGATCCATGTTCAGCACCACCGTATCGGCAACATCGGCTGAATGCGTCCTGGCGATCAGGCGGATGCTGTCGCCGTTCCTGACCTCGACCCACTGATAGCCGTCCTTCTCCAGTGTCGGGTTCGTGCGGCCCTGCGGATTGCTGCTGCCTTCGGGATGAACCTCGACATAGTCGCCGGAAGCCCAGCCGCTGTGCATTTTGCCATCCGGTCCGAAACCTTCGACGGGTACCCAGGTCTTTCCCGACGGGTCGCTCGAAGGCTTCGCGGTCTGTTCGACGAATGATCCGGGTCGCAGAACCGTCACCACGGCGGCCTCGCCCTCGGGCTTGCTTCGCAAATTCAGGCCATCGTCCGCCGACACCACGAGTTGCGGGAAATGTTCGGGCGGGGTCTTCGGTCCGTCTGGAACATCCGGGTGATCGTCGGGCTGCTGGGAGGACGCATCGCCATCCGGCTTGTTCGGATCGGGCGGGGCGACCGCCTTGGGGTTCCAAGGTTGGGCGAGCAGCGAGTCCAGTGAGAAGAGAAGCATTCCGATGCCGAAAGTGATGCCCAGGGTCCAGCGATCCCATGCAGCCCATTTCTTGTCGGACTTCGCAGCGGCCGCGATATCGCCATCGGTTCGCGGCACCGAACGGCGGTTCATCCGGTCCGTCCTTATCGCCGACGCCCAGAACTCCGCGCAGCCGAACGTGAACATGGAGCCAGCGACCGTGGCGATCGGCGCCGGCCAGGAATGCAGCGTGTAGCCGGCGCAGCCGAGCACATAACCGGGGCCAGCCAGATGCTCGGCCAGGTTCCGGATCACCGGCCTGCCGGTGAACGACTGCAGCATCGACTTCGTGCCATAGACGACATTGCCGAGCGAGAACGTGCTGTTGACGAGAAGGTCCTTGCCCTGGATCATTCCGGTCGCCGCGCCTGGCGCCGCGGCGATGAACGTGGCGCCGCCGAGCGCATTGAGGAACCGCCCGAACGGCTTATGGCTTGCCGTCGCATTGGGAAAAATCGCCTGCGTGCCGAACACGAAGCCCCGCACGCCAAACGCAACCGCTCCGGCGGTGGCGGTCCAGGTCGGTGGCAACGAACTCCACAGCACGTAAGATGTGGTCGACATGCCGCCAAAGGTGGCGAGAGCCTGCGCGTTTTCGCGCATCCTTGCATTACTCAGCGCCAGATCGACGCCGGCGGCCTGGTCCGGCGTCACCGTTTTTTTGTGGGTCGCCCGGAAGGTGGTCTGTTGTAGCACGGAGAGGCCATTCGTCTGATCCCCGCTCATCCACCCGAACTGCTCGGGTGTGAATTTTCGGAACTGGCCGGGGCTCGATTCCTCGAACTGTTTTGGCGTCACCGCTTCGATCTGCGGCTGGGTCAGAGCCTCGGTGTGGTGGATCGTGAAGGCGCCCCACTGATCGCGGGTCAACTGGGGGATCTGCCTCTCGGTCAGCCACGGCACCTGCCTGGGATCGAGCTTCGCCATGTCCACGGAGCCGATCATGGTTTCGGGGATAGCTGGAATCTGGCGCTCGGTGAAGTTGGTCAGCAAGCCGGTCGCGCCCAGGTCCTTGAACTGCTGCGACGTGAATTTGGAGACCTGGCCGGGCTTGAGCCACGGAACCTGGCGCGCTTCCAATGTCGACGCGTCGAGGAGCCCTATTTTGTCTCCTTTCACCGCCTGTACCTGCGGTTTCGTCAGGTGGCGCGTCAGACCGGCTTTGCCGAGTTCGGAGAACTGCTGGTCGGTCAGGTTGCGGATATGGCCCTCGGTGAGCCAGGGAATCTGCTTCTCGCCGAGGCCCGCTATGTTGACAAAGCCAATTTTTGCCTTGGGGATACCGCGCAGTTGGCCCTTGGTCAGATAGGGCAGCAGGCCGGCCCGATCCATATCGCGGAACTGCTGCTCGGTCAGCTCGGCCGCCTGCTCGCGCTTAAGCCACGGAACCTGGTTCGGCTGGAAATCGGCCATGACGAGATCCGGCACCTGATCGAGCGGGGTCGCCCTGACGTCATCTCGCGTGAGCGGTCCATTGTTCGAAGCCTTGTTTGCCGGCGCAGGACGGCCAGTTTCGCCGGCGGGACCGGAACCAGAAGAGGTATAATCGTCGTACACGCCGTCGGCGTACCGGCTGTAAAAGTCCACGTAGGTTCCGTCCGCAGTGCTTGGCTCCTTGTCACCGAATAGCGCCCCCATCTCGTCAACGGCTTGTGTTCGATCAATCTCGCCAACCTTGTAACGAGCGAAGACATCGGCTTGGGCGGAATTCCAGTCGGCGCCGAGGATGGCTGCCGGCTTGCCGCCGTTGGCTGCAAGCTCGTCGGCAACAGCGTACTGAACAAATCCTGCTTCGCCCTCGACGTTCAGATAGGCGGAGACAACCGCATCCCTGTAGGCCTGCCGGTCCGGGAAATCCCCAGGATGGAGATCGATTGGAGCGTCACCGACGTGCGACAATTCGTGGCCGAGCAGGTCGACGAACTCCGCAAGAACGGTGTCGCCGTCCGCGTCGTCAGAGCGGAATGTCTCGGCGTCGACAAAAACGACCTCCACGTCGCCGACATACTGCGACCCGGTCGCGGTCAGGTCGTCGCCTGACTGGGCGTCGGAAATCCTGAGATCGTGCCGCGCGGGATTTACGATGCGCACCTCTTTCGCGTGAGCGTCGCGCAAGAGCTCCATCAATGTCGGAGATCGGCTGATCTGATCGATGAGATTGGTTTTGGTGACCTCCGGCATGCCGAGGCTCTGAGGGAGCATGTCATCGAGCAGGCTTGCCGCCTCTTGGCGGTTGGCCGCGATTTCGTCCTGCGCAAGCGGCTTGGTGGATGATGGATCTTTTGACCCATCCGCCGCAAATCCTGGTCCTTTCGGCGCTGGCCTGGGCGCAGCCCGAATGCCGTCCCCACCGGCCTCGGGTGGCCTTGCTTGCGAGGAAAGGAACGTCAGCACGCCGTCGGCGACGTCCTGGCGCATGAACCCGCCATCGACGATCGACGGGCCGAAATCGCTCTTGAACTGCTCGATCGCGGCGAGCTGGTCAGGCTCGGCCCGTTGCTCAAGTCCGTTCAGGAACTTATCCAAGGACGTCTTGCCGCCCTTTGGGATGCCGGTCGCGGCGCCGTCGCGCGAGTATTCCACCGCGCGAGCGAGCCAGGCAGGGACCGTCAACTGATCCGATTGTCCGTTGGGCCGATCGAAAGTCAGTGTCGCATTCTCGCCCTTGGCGATCGAAGGAGCGCTCTTGGCCGCCTTCGACTTGTACTGGAACCTCACTTCGGCACTGTAAGCCACCGCGCCTGCCGGCAGCGGAGGCGTGGAGAACGAAACCGTATAGCGCGTCGCCGGAGTCCCGTCGGAACCGTAGAGATTCCTGTAGATGTTGCCGGCGCTTGGCATGTAGCGGGACTGTGGCGCCCCTTCGCGTCGGGAACCCGTCGGAAGCCAGGACTGTAGCGCAGACTTCACCTTGTAGGTCGCGGACGTGACCATCCGGTCCGGATTGAAACCCAGCACGCCCGGCAGCCTGTTGCCGTCATTGAAGATGACGTCGACCAGCATTGCCTCGGGATTGACGACGCGAGCCTTTTCGCCGGTCAGCAAGACAATGTCCGCCGTAGGCGATTTGCCCGGTATGGCTGAAAGTCGCAGCCCGCTCAGCGTCGGCTCATCGACCAGGGGAACGGTGTTCGTCGGGTCAATCTGGCCGGATTTGACGAGGTCGCGGATCGACCGGATGCCATCGCCCTGCCCGATGGCCGTGATGAGTTCGGACGCCTTGGCCGGGTCCTTGACGGCGAACTGTATCTTCAGCTTTGTCGAGCCAAGGGCCGACTGGATCTGGTCGAACGCCTGTGCCGACACAACGTCGCCCGGTTGCAGCGTGTCCGTGACAGGCAGTTCGGGACGCTTCTCGAAGCCGATGCGCGGCATCTGATCGACAGCCGCGACATGGTTGGCCACAATCGGCAGGCGTATGCCGGCCTTGGTCTCGGTCATGACGCGATCGAATGGAAGCGTTCCCTGCAGTGCGACATGGCCGGAGCTGTTTTCCGCCGGCACGCCAAAGAAGTCATGCTGGCCTGGCGCGAGGCTAACCTCCTTGCCACTCAGCGAAGGCGTGTAGATCATCTCGATCACGGTGCCTTGGCCGTCGGGCGTCATGCCGACGACAGCGGCATCGACCGGCTTGGCCTCATAGCCGCTGGCATCGTGGAATATCGCCTTGCTCGCCGCTGCGGACAGGTCGCTGCTACGAACCGGGAAGGCCGTCTGATTGGATACCGGCCAGACCCCAGCCTGAAGGCTGGTGATGTTCCTGTATTCCCGTGCCCGGAAAGACACCACGCCCTGGGTGCCGAGCGCGTCCTTGACCGGCGCCAGGCTGCGTTGGCCGACGCTGTCGAGGATCGACCATCCGATCATGCCGAAATCGGTTTTGGTGCCGACGCCGAAGCCAACCGCGGCAACGGTTGGCGACCCGATGCCGAACGCCTGGCCCGTATTCAGCCTCACCCGGAAGGTGACGCCGACGCGGAAGTCGGGCAAGGTCTCGCGAAGCGGCGTGCGCGGTATCTGAACGCCGTCCGGACCATAACGTTCAGCCATCTCGCGGCTGGAATAATAGTCTTTCTCCTGTTCATAGCGGGTCACGAGCTGCTCGGCGCTCAGGCCGTCGAGATAAGCCGATGGCGTCTTCGGATCCTTGCCGCTGGTGTAGACGTAGCCGCTCGTGTCGCGATCCGGCATGCCGGCAAAGCTGAGCGTCTGCGGATCCCACACCAGGCGTACCGGTGCCTCCGTTCCTGTCGGCTCACCCGGCAAGACGATGGGGTCGCCATCGGCGGGATGCGTTGTGTCGTGGGCAGTCGAGCCATCAGGATCGCGGCCCGTCAGTGCCGTTGGATCATTGCCGCCGGCGTCATCGGTCTTGATTACTTCTCCCAGGATCACCGGGTGGCTGGGATCATGGAAGACCTGCTCGCCCGTCGACCGGTAAACGCCATCAGCGCCAATTTCGTAAACATTCATCGGGTGCCCGGAGGGACCGGGACCAAGCGCCGGCGGCGACTGCCGAGGTCCCTTGCCGCCGGGCGGCTGCTGAAACGGACCGCCGTTGCCTGGCGGCGAATTGCCTCCGGGAGCGTTGGGGACTGCCTGTGTTCCCGTTCCTGGCCGCATGGTGCGCAGACCGTGAATGCCGAGCCCCGTGCCGGTGACGCCTGTGCCAAGACCCGTCAGCGCGTTGGCAAGTTGGAGACCGTTCATCTGGTCTCCGTTGGCGGCGAGATCGTACGCGGATGTCGCCAGCAAAGGTGTGCCGACAATCACCGAGCCGACGTCCAGCCCCCACGCCGCCTTGTTCAGTTTGGCGCTCGATTGCATGTAGGTGCGGGTTTCTGACGCCAACGCCCAGTTCGACCGTGTCGCGCCTATGCTTCCGGCGAAGGCACGGGGACTGGCGGCAAGGCCTGCCAGGAATGACTCGCTCTTCGCCGCCATGCCGATGGTGCGCAGGCCGCTGGAGGCCACGGGCAGGACTGTTGTCGCCGCGCTTGCGATATTCGTCAGCGATTCGGTGTCGTACCACTCGCCACCGTGATCCAGATGGTTGGCCTCGTTTATAACGGCTCTGGCTCCGAGATAGGCCGCGCCCGTATAGGCCAGCGGCGCGGCGACCGGCGCCGCCGGCGTGAATGACAGGATGGTGGCAATGCCGGTACCGATGCCAACCAGCGGATCGACAACCTTATCCCAGACCGAGACGTTTCGCGCTTTCACCACCTCAAGCGCGATCTTGCCGTCGGCGCCCGCCTTCATCTCCAGGTTTTTGGGAACGACAAGCTTGCCGTTCTCGCCAAACTGGCTGTTGTTGTCCTGGAAATCACCAAGGTCATCGAACTTCTTGCCGGTGGCATCGACATAGCGGGTGTTGCCGTCCCCGTCGCGCACCGCAAAGAGGGTAACCTGCTGTGTTCCGACTTGGTCGTCGACGTAGAAGATCGGCACGCTGCGCACATACGGATTGTCACCGCCGATATCGCGGATCTCGTCCGTCACATTATCTATCGCGTCGCGCCCATCATCGGTCGAACTGTCCAGGCCGAGCTTCTTGCCGACCGCTTCATCAAGGGTCGCGCCCGACTGTTGCCTGAACTCGTTGTCGTAGCCGTTGGCGAGCAGCTGCTGGAACCTCGGCTGATACATGCCGTCGAGCGCCTGCGGCTCATGTTTGTCCAGATAGGTCTTGTCGACCGTGGTGTTGTCATCCGCCAGCAGCGAAGGCTCGCTTAGCCGAAGCTCATGATAGTCGCTGAAGCCTTGCACCACCCTGCGCAGATCCTCGGCCTGCGATATCTGAAGCCTGACGGCACCCAGCTTGAGCTTGGCGACCGCGACTTCGGGATCGACCCAGCGGCCGCTGGTATCGTCATCTTCCGTGTCAAGATCGATCCAAACCGCCTTCCCGCCCTTGGTCAGCGCATCGATCCCCGTCTTGTCGTAGTTTTGGGCAACGTCCGGCGCCACCTTGATCTTCTGCCCGCCGACATCGATCTCGACCGGCTGCGCGCCATCGGGCAGCGTGCCCGCAGGAGCCTCGATCGTTCCTGGTTTGTGGTTCGTCAGCGCATTGTCGAAATTGGTCTGCAGCGACGGCAGTTGGGTCTTGAGGTCGGCAATGCTGTTGCCGAGCTGCTTGTCGAGAACGTCGTTCAGGTTCATGGCCGCCTGCTCTTCGCTGGCCTTTACCGATTGCAGACCATTTGCCGTGCAGGCTTTTGCGTTGGCATCGTAGCCGGCCAGAAGCGACTGCCAGTCCTTGTTGAGTTGGCGATCGCGATATTCGTCCCTGACATTCTTGTCGGTGAGACTGTAGGTCAGCTGCTGTTCGGTGGTTCCCTTGTCGAAATGGTTGACCACCCAGAGCTGGCCGTCACGGATCTCCAGCGTCGAGTTCTTGTAGTGCCCGAGGTAATCGCCGTTGATGCGATTGTACTTCTCGTCAAAATTAAACTTCTGCTCGCCAAGATACTCGTTGGACAGCTTCTGCTCGAGATCCGTCTGCCGCGCATTGACCTGCGTGGCATCGGCATGGGCATCGAAATAGTTCTGGTAGGCTTGAGCCAGTTCGAGTTGGCTACCTGCCGTCGTCTGCAAGCTCGTGAGTTCCTTGTATTCCTTCGAGTCCTTGGGAACGCCGTTGAGTTCGGCCTGCCCGACCAGGAAATCGACGGTGAGCTTGTCGCCCTTGCTCAGATGCAGACCGACCTCGGAAAACAGCTTGTCGACGGCAGAGTGGTCGGCGACGCTTTGATCGCGTTGCGGATGAAGGTCGGGAGTGCCCCGAGCGCTGACGGCCGGCGCATTCGGATCGCCCAGCGGGGCTAGCGGACCCTGCCCGGCGATGGCGTCCTTGAGGACGTGCCCGGCGTTCTCGTATTCGCCGCGGGCATCCCGCGCGTTCTGCAGCAAGATGTTGGCCTTGGTCGTCCGCTCGTGCGCATCGGCAAGCGTGCCTTTCGGTTTCTGAGCGTTCCATTGCAGGCCGTGCGGCGCCAACGCCTTGTTCAGGATGGTCTGCGCGCCACCGACGGCATCCTTGTAGGCGGGATCGAGCATATCGACGTTGAGCTGCTCCTGCCCCTGGCCCGCCAGAGCCCGCGTCTCGGTGACGCGCGACAGCGCGATGTTCTCGTCGATGATGGCCTGAGCGACCTGGGGATCGACCCAGGTCCAGACGCCGTCGATCTTCATCGGCATCCACTTTCCCCCGGAGGGCGCGTTGCCCTGCGGCGGATCGCCGAAAGGATCGACAACCCTGTTCTGCCCGTCAAGCTTGGGCTTGGCGGGCGTACCCAGGTGGTATTTGTCAATCAGGGCCTGTTTGTCCTGTCCGGCCTTTTCCGCGGCGTCGATAAGACCTGGCAAGGCCTCTCCCGCCAAGACCCCTTCGACGAAGGTCTTCACGACCTCGCCTTCCTTCGCCTCCTTGGGGTCGCTGCTGTTGGGGTTTACCGCCAGCAGTGTCTTGGCCAGCGCCTCCTGCGTGCTTCCTGCCTCGATCTGAAGGTCGGTGCCGGTGGTGGTGTTGTGCAACGTCGAGCTGCCATCGGGCTTGGTGGTCAGGGTATAGCCGTTGAAGGTGACCTTCACGGTCGTGCGCGTACCGTTTTCGATGGTGACCTTTTCTCCGGTGTCGATGATGTCCGGATCGCGGGACGAGCTGAATAGCTCCGGATTCGTGCGCCTGAGATCATCCAGCGTCACGCCATATTGCTGCGCGATGAGGGTCAGGTTGTCGTCCGGCTTGACCTCGTACACGACGGGCTTGCCGCCATTGATCTTCTCGGTGGTGGTCGTGGTCACCCGACCGTCCTTGTCGGTGACCGTCTTGGTTTCGGTTCCGTTGCCATCGACGGACAGCGACGTTTTCTTGCCATCCGCCGTGGTCGTGACGGTGCGCACGTCGTGCTGGTAGTCGTGAGAGTAGACGGTCTTGCCGCCGCTGCGCGGGTCGACGAGCTCGACCGACTGCGCGTCGCTGCTGCTGGTGCTCTTGACCTGATAGCCTGCGGCCTGCAATTCGGCGATCACCTGCTCGTCGGTGAGACCATTTTCCTTGGCGATCTGGTCAATGCTTTTTCCATCGGCAAGATCGTGTTTGATGTCCTGCGTGGTGGACCCACCTGGATCCTGGGAGGGCGCCAGTATGGTTTTGCGGCCGTCCGGGCCGGTGACGGTGGTCACCGGCAGGGAAGGACCAGCGCCCGGCCTCACCGTTTCCACCGACACGCCGTCGGTCAATGACGTCCGTTCGGTAACGGTTCCGGTCCCGAGGTCGTCCTCGTAGCGCGTCGTTATAGCGCCGGTGCCTGAATTGTAGGTGGTGGTTTCCTTGCGTCCGAGCCCATCCCGGATCGGCGAGGTGGTCGTGGCGCCGCCGGGCTGCTCCTGGACGGTCGCATAGTAGCTGTCGTGCTGATAGTCATAAAACTGCGTGACGGTGCGGCCGCTGGCATCGGTGATTTTCGTCGTCTGCGTGTCGCCGGTCGGCGCACTGTTGTCCGACACTGTCATCCCGCCGGACCTGAGCGCTGTGATAACCTGTTCGCGCGTCATGTGGCGGTCGGACGCAATCTGGTCGATGCTTTTGCCGCCGGTAACGTCGTTGACGATGTCCCGGGCGGTGTTGCCTGCTGCGGGGTTGTCCTTGGCCGGACTGCCATCGAGGTCCACCAGCGTCACGGCAGGCGTCGCGAGATCGGTGTTCACATAGAGTGCCGGCGTCACCGTCGTGCCATTGCCGGCGTTCGCAACATTGACGCCCGGTGTCGCCGCTGCCGGCGTCGGCTGAAGGGAACTCAATTGCGTGTTTACACGCGCCAACTCCTGGTGGGCCTGGGCCGCCCAATCGCGCTCGCCCATTCTGTTGGCGAGCCTGATCTGATCCCGCAGTGCCGCCGCCTGCGCCTCCAGCCGTGCGACCTGGGCGGCATCCGCGTTGGCATTGACCTTCTGCGTCTGGAGGGGCGGCTTGGTGAGGGTTATCGGGCGAACCATCTGGACGACCTCCGGAAATCACGGTTGCCGGCGGCCCGGCCGCCGTTTCACCCGCCCCGATCGCAGCCTTCCGCGGTTATCGAGGGGGCTTCCAATAGATGCCGAAAGCAGCAAGCTGTTCTTCCGACTGTTTCACGCGTTCCGCGGCATCCGTTCCGGACCGCGGCGCCGTCAGCGCCGCCAGGATTTCGACGGCGGCGAATGCGGGCGCCATGCTTCGGAAGAACGATTGCGAATTCGAGGTAACGATGATCGCTTCCCGCGCGATCCGGGTCAGCGGGGACACGCTGCTGTCGGTAATCGCCACCACGCCGACGCCCTGCCGGGCCGACTGGCGCGCCACCTCTATCGTCGTGCGCTCGTACGGCGACATGCCGATGGCAAGGAGCACGTCGCCGCGTCCCGCGTGCTGAAGGGCCTCCAGACCTTGACCGGTCATCTCGCCGACCAGCATCACCTTGCGGTCGCCGCTGGCCGCCAACGACATGATGTCAACGAAATGGCTCGCGACCGGATAAGCCGAGCGTAGGCCGAGGCCGAAAAGATTGCGCGATCCGGCAACGAGGTCGGCGGCTGCGTTGAATTGCATGGCGCTACCGTATTCGCCAAGACTTGAGATCTGCGCGGCGAGAGCGTCGGCAACGACGCCGACCGTCGAGAATCCCAAATCGCCGTCCCGTTCGATGCCCTGCCGTGCCGGCAATCCTCCTGTCGTCTCGCGCAGCGCGCGCGCATAAAGGCTGCGCATGTCCTCATAGCCTTCAAGGCCGAGCCACCGCGCCAATCGCATCATCGTGCTGTGCGAAACGCCGGCCTGCTGGGCCTGCTCGCGCATCGACATCAGCGCCACATCCTTAGGATGATCCAGCACAAAACGCGCTGCGATCCGCAGTTGCGGCGGCATCGTCTCAAACCGTTCGGCCAACAGCTCCGCCAAAGGACCTTTTTCCATTCCCAATCACCCCATTCACCCCGTCGCTCAGGTTACTCCGCGAACGCCCGGAACGCAACAGTTGGAACAAAACTCGCTCATATATTCCAAGTGGACTTTCATTTTCGATCGCCCTGCCCTAGATTGCGACTGCAAGGTCCTGGACCGCGTGCACGAGCCTGGGCTTGCAACCTGAACAGCCCCTCAAGGAGACAATGATGGCTGCCACCCCTCCCATTACGTCCGGTTCTGCAGGGTCACCGGAACAAAACCTGGACAAGATGATCAAGCAACAGGAACGCATGTTTAACCTGGAGATCACGAAAGATATCGCGAAATCACAGCATGACATGCTGATGAGCACCGCCAAGACGCTCGGCGAGTCGGCTGAGAAGGCCTGACGCGAAGCATGCTCAAATCTATGCGCCGCCGACAGCGACCGGCGGCGCACTTGCCTGACGGAAGTCCGGCTGCATTTGAAATCGCCATTGGCGGGAGATGAAGTGGCATGACCGGTAGTCCTGTCGGCAGATATTTGGACGCTGTGCCGGCGCGTCGGCTGCGATCGATTATCGCCCCGTCGCCGTCATCCGCACAGTCCATCGCGCTCAGCGTAACCCACGGTTTTCATGCCGGCGCCGAACTCAGCCTGGTTGAGGCCCTGTATACGATCGGCTCCAGCACCGAATCGGACATCGTCCTCAGGGATGCAGGCATCGCCCCGATCCACGCCAGGCTGCGGCGCAGGGGCAACCAGTTTGAAATCGAAGCCGTCGGCGGCGATGTTGCGCTCCCCACAGGCGAAATCATCCGTCAAGGACAGGGCAGCCGCTGCAGGTTGCCGTTTGTCATCGCTATCGGCGACGCCCGAATCCGGCTGGTCAATCCGCAACGCCCATCGAGCCAGTGGTCGCTCGGCAACCGCTCCATGTTGGTTGCCGGCAGCGTTCTTCTTGCCGTTTTTGCCGTTTCTGTCGCTGCCAACGGGTTCTCGCTCGCCAAATCAGATCTCGCCAAGTCAGATATTGGCTCGCAGGCATCGTCTCGAGACGATCAACCGGTCAAAATGGCATTCGCCGGCGAGCGCGGGCAGGAAGTGCTGGACGATTCATCGCCGGCGCAGATTCAAACCGTCGCCGATGCGGAAAGCCAGCTCAAACAGCGTCTTGATCAGTCCGGCATAAGCTCCGTAGCCGTCCAGCGATCGCCCGGGCGCCTCGTGGTTTCCGGCGTGATTCCCGATGACAAGAGCGGCGTCTGGACCGAGACGCAATCCTGGTTCGACCAGACCTTCGGCGGTCAAGTTACCCTCGTATCCAACGTCATGACCGGCAACGCACAGCAGGCGCCGCGCCTGATGCTGCAGGCGATCTGGTATGGCGACCGGCCCTACGTCATCGCAGCCGACGGCGCACGCTATCACGAAGGCGCATTCACCGATGACGGCTGGACTATCAAGCATATCGGTGAGACGGAACTTCTGCTGACCAAGGGCGGCGCCACGGTCGCGCTGAAATATCCGTGAGCCGCCGGCTCGAAGGGCCGCGCCTCGATTCGGCGAGGATGGAGACTGCCGGCCGCGACGTGCATCAGGCCGAAGGCGTGCGTGGTCAAACGATCAGCCGGCGACGGATGAATGGCGCCGACAAAGCCGCGAAGGGTGCTGCGGGGACGAAATCGGCCGCTGCCGCGGAGAGGCCCGAGAGGGCGGAATTCCAAGCCTCTGGAGAGGCCGCCGGCGAATCGCTGGATGAAATACTCAGCAACTTCGTCATGCCCGCCATTCCGGAGCCGGCCATCCTGCGCCGTTCGGTGCCTATTTTGCAGCATTTCATAGCGAACCTGGTCCCGGACCTTGAGGGCGGCGAGCAACTCAAAACGCTCGCCAGAACGCTGATCGAGGATGAAATCGAACGTCATCGCGACCTGCTTGGCCGCCTGCAGGAAGGAATCGAAATCTGACCGACCCGCATGACACCGCCCATCTGCTGCATGTCCTGGGCTATCTCTACGGTTGTCATGGGCAGGCAAAGCGGGGCGCGGCGTACCTGCTTATCGCCGCGCAGCTCTCACCGGAAAATGCCGGCGTTCTCAGGACGCTGGCGCACCTGCTCATACTGGATGGCGAGGCCGAAAAGGCGCTTGCGACGATTGCCAGGCTGGAGACTTTGGAAGGAATGGACCACCCGGTGCTTGCATTGCTGAAGAGTCGGGCCCTGCTCGGCGCCGGGCGCAAAAGCGAGGCGCACAGCGCGTTGCTCAGCTTCCTGTCGCGTCGGGCTGCCTGATGACCGCGTCGGAGCGACTTCTGCAACTCCTGGCCAGGCTGTCACGCCGCAGCGACCTGGTCATCGCCGTCCTGATGCTGGTTGCAGTGGTGATGATGCTCATTCCCCTGCCGACCTTTCTCGTCGACTTCCTCATCACCGCAAATATCGCCATAAGCGTGCTCATCCTGCTGGCGTCGTTTTACGTTTCTCACCCGCTTCAGTTTTCGTCGCTGCCGTCGGTCATCCTCATCGCCACCTTGTTCCGGCTGGCGATCACGATCACGACCACGCGGCTGATCCTGCTGCAGGCCGACGCCGGCGAGATCATCACCGCCTTCGGCACCTTCGTTGTCGGCGGCAGCATCGCGGTCGGCCTGGTCATCTTCCTCATCATTACCGTCGCGCAGTTCATCGTGGTCGCACGAGGCGCGGAACGCGTCGCCGAGGTGGCCGCGCGCTTCACGCTTGATGCGCTGCCGGGCAAGCAGATGAGCATCGATGCCGAGCTGCGCAACGGCGATATCGATCAGGCTGAAGCACGCCGCCTGCGCCAGCAGTTGGAGCGCGAGAGCCAACTGTTCGGCGCGATGGATGGCGCCATGAAATTCGTCAAGGGCGATGTCATCGCCGGCATCGTCATCATCCTGGTCAATCTGATCGGGGGTTTCGCCGTCGGCACGCTGCAGCACGACATGTCGCTGGGGGACGCGGCCGCGACCTATTCGTTGCTCACCGTGGGCGACGGGCTGGTGGCCCAGATCCCGGCGCTGCTGGTCGCGATCGCCGCCGGCACGATGGTGACGCGCGTCGGCAGCGCGGACGGAACGGGCGACCTTGGCCGGCAGATAACCAGCCAGCTCTTCAGGGACTCGCGAGCACTCGCCCTCGCGGCGGTGATCATGGTTGGCCTTGCCATGGTGCCAGGCTTCCCCTTTGTCGTGTTCCTGGCCCTTGGCGCCTGCTTCGGCGCGGGCGCCTATGCAATCAATCGCCGCGATGCCGGGGACTCCGAAGCCCGGGACATCGGCCAGATCGCGGCGCAGGAACAACGCGGTGGTTCGGCTTCGCATTCTGCAATCTCCACCGGAACGCTGGCTGCTTCCTACCGCATCGTCGTGCGCTTCGGAGTCGAACTCGCGGCGGCAATTCCGGAGCCCGAATTCGCTGCGCTTGCCGACGGCGTTCGCCGCGAACTCTTCGGCGATCTCGGTGTCGACGTGCCGGCCATCGGCATGCAGGCCGACGAGACGCTCTCGCCGCGAACCATCCGCATCGATCTGGAAGGCGCGCCCATCCTGGACGCCGAAATCCCTGACGGCCGTGTTCTCGTCGAAGCCGACCCGACGCATCTCGATCTGCTCGAGCTGACTTACGAGAAAGCTTCTTCAATCGCCGGCCAGCGCAGATTCGCGTGGGTCGATGAGAGCCAAATATCGATACTGAAAGACGGCGGCTTCGCCTTCGCCACGCCGGCCGAGACGGCGGCCAGATGGACCGCAAACGCACTTCGGCTGTATGCGGGACATTTCGTCGGGATCCAGGAGACGCGCAGGCTTCTGTCGGACATGGAGCCGGACTATGCGGATCTTGTCCGACAGGCGCAGGAGATCGTACCGCTGCAGAAAATCGCGGAAGTGCTTCGCCGGCTTGTCGGCGAAAACGTGCCGATCCGCAATCTGCGCCTTATCCTCGAAGCGCTGATCGAATGGGGTCAACGCGAACAGGACGTTTTCCTGTTGACCGAGTATGTCCGCACGTCCCTGAAGCGCCAGATCAGCTTCCGTTCCGCCGGCCGCAACAACATCATCGCAGCCTACGTGCTGCAACGCTCCGCCGAGGATATCCTGCGAAACGCTCTGCAAAGCACATCGTCAGGCACGTTCCTGAACCTCTCGGACGACGATGCGCAGGCCTTGGTAAGCGAAATCGAGCGAGCCCTGTCGCACAACGCCACCGACGCCTCGCCGGTCGTCCTTGCAGCGATGGACGTGCGCCGTCACATGCGCAGCCTGCTCTCGCACAATGCGATCGAGCTTCCGGTCCTGTCCTTCCAGGAACTTGCGCAGGAATTCAACGTCCAGCCGCTGGCCACGATCACCGGCCGCAGCGGAAGAGCCGGCGGGCGCGCCCAGGCGCTGCCCTCGGCTTCGGCGAAAGCCTCGCGGGAGACAGTCTCCTGACGGCGGCCGGACGAATGGGGACATCTGGGGAATCAGGAGAGGAACGGCATGACGATCCACGATACCGCGGCAGGCGTCCGACGCGCCGCTGGGCGGACGGATATGCGCTGGCTCGCGATCGCGACGACTGGCGTTTTGCTGGCATTGTTGTTCACGATCGCAGGCGCGGCGGCGCAGAACGCGTCGCCGCTGCCGAGCAGGCCAAGTCTCGATCTTCCGGTCGGGCAAGGACGCTTGCTGCGGTTCAATGAGCCGGTCGAATCCGTGCTGGTCGCGGATACCACGATCGCGGACCTGCAGATCGTATCGCCAAGTTTGGTCTATGTCTTTGGCCTCAAACCCGGCCTGACCAATCTCATTGCGGTCACGGCCGATGAGCGGATCGAGGCAACCGCTCAATTCCGCGTCACGCCCGACATCACACCCGCCAACGAGGCCAAGCACGCAATGCAGCCGAATTCGGCGACAAATCTGCACATTTTCGGAACTCGCATCGCCATCACGGGCGAAGCACGAGGTGTCGACGAGGCAAAGGATCTGGAAAATGTCGCAAGAACCTTCTCGCCGCCGGAACAGCCGCCGCTGAACAATATGACCGTGCAGGGCTCGCAGCAGGTCAACATCCGGGTCCGCTTTGCCGAAGTCTCGCGCACGGAGTTGCAGTCATACGGCGTCGACTGGTCCGTCGGCTACAAGAGCGGCGGCTTCGAATTCAACATGTTCCAGGACAATGGCGTGCCTTCTGGCAGCGGTGGGAACTTTGGTCTGGGCCTAAACCAGGCGCACGGCCTCAATTTCGATGTCCTCATCGAAGCCCTGCAACGCAATGGCGTCGTCAAGATACTAGCCGAGCCGAACCTGACCGCGGTGACCGGACAGACGGCGAACTTTCTGGCTGGTGGCGAGATCCCCGTGCCTATCGCGCAGGGATCCGACGTCACCACCATTCAATACAAACCTTTCGGCGTGTCCCTCGGTTTCACCCCAACGCTCATCGGCCGCAATCGCATCGCGCTGCACGTCCAGCCGGAGGTCAGCTCTTTGTCGGATTCCGGCTCCGTAAGCGCCAACGGCTTTGCCATGCCAAGCTTTGTGGTGCGACGAGCCGACACCACGGTGGAGGTGGCAAGCGGTCAGACCTTTGCGATTGCCGGCCTCTTCCAGCAGCGCACCTCACGCAACCTGGAGAAATTTCCAGTTCTCGGCGACGTGCCCGTGCTTGGGCCCCTTTTTCAGTCGCAGCGGTTCCAGCACGAAGAGACCGAACTGGTCATCCTGATCACGCCCTATCTGGTCGCGCCGGTGCGTGACAGTCTCGCCACCCCGCTCGACCGTCCGGCTGCCAAGCGCCTCAGTCGCAAGCACGCCAACGACGCGTCATCGACCGGTCTGATCATCAAATAGCGGGAAACGACCATGATATTGCGCATCGCTTTCTGCTCCGTTTTTCCGACGTTGTTTCTGGCCGGCTGCATGAACAGCCCGCAACAGCGGCAGGATTACTCGCCCGGCTACAGCTATGTTTCGACCGATACCGGCGGCTCCGAGAAAGGCGTCAGCGGCTCCGTTCTGGCTCCCAACGCATGCCTGGCCGAACCGGCCGATGATGACAATCCGGCCGCCAGAACCGATCTGACGATCGTGTCCGGCGTCGGCTCCCACCTGCCGTCCGGCTGCGCCAATGCCTACAATCTGCAGCGCATGTCCGAAAGCCAGCGCGACCTGATCGAAGGCCGGCGCATGGGAGCGGCGCCGGCGGCGCCGACGGCGCGAGCGGCCCGTCGTTACCTCGATGGCGAGGAGGCTCCGACAGGCGGAGCCAACACAACTGCGCCGGCGATGCCGCAAACGACGCAGTCAGTCGAGTGAGCCTATGCCGACTGCGCGCCCGCAGCACCGCGCCATGCGTCAAGCTTGGTGCGAGATCGGCGCAGGTCTTGCGCTCCGACGCGCTGGAACAGGTCACAGTTTCACGGAAACGGCGAGCCACTTCATCTCGTTGCTTCAACGCAATTCCGGACGGAAAACCGCTCCGCACTTTTCCTGGAACTGCTTTAGCCCAGGATGGAGCCGAGCGCTTTGGCTTTGGCCTGCGTGCTGCCCTTCGAACGGATGGTCCTGGCACGCGCCAGCAAGATGGCCACCTCCTTGGTCGTCAGACCGATAGGCGGCGAGGCCTTGACCTGATCGACCTGCCCAATAAGTCCGTAGACCATCACGACATTGCGCTTCTGGTGCAACTGCGCATTGGGTGCGGCGGCAATCTTCTGCACCAGCGGCAATGCCGCCGCGGAATTGTCTTCGAGGGCTGCCGCCAATGCCATGTTGGTCTCGACGTCGAGATCGCCGGGCGCGAGTTTCAACGCCTGGGCGAAAGTGGCCTGCGCTTCGGTGGTCTGGCCGGCGAATGTCTGCGCCACGCCCAGACGGTTATAGGCGGCGCTGGTGTTGACCAGAGGCGCTGCCTGCGCGAGCGCGCGCATGCCGGCATCGATGTCGCCCGCCTCTATCATCGCCGAGCCAAGGCCGAGCATCGCTTTCCCCTCGTTGGGAGCTTTTGCGAGCGCGGCCTGATAGGCCTTGGCGGCATCGGCCGGATACCCGGCCCGCATATAGGCGTCGCCGGCCTTGACGAACGCGCCCGCGTTGGCGTCCGGCATCGTAGCCGCACGCTGATAGAGCGCTATTGCGGTATCGCTTTCCCCGCGCGCATCGATATCGTCGGCAAGCTTGATCAACCGATCCGACTGAGAGGACGGGCCTTGGGTCCTCGCGTCGGTCGAGCCTGTTTTGGCCGTCTGGCAAGCGGACAGCGCCAGGGCCATGGCCACAGGCAAGAATACGACATGCAACCGCATATCCACCTCTCCGTATTCAAGCCCGGCGCCACCTTACACAGCGCACGGGCCGACCGGAACCACAACAGTGCGGTAAGATTGCAACATGGCCGAAGAAGCTGAGGAAAAGAAGCTACCGGCTTCCGACAAGAAGCTGCGCGACGCGCGCCGCAAAGGCCAGGTTCCCCAGAGCCGCGACCTGATCTCCGGCTTCACTTTCTTCGCAGCGCTCGCATATCTTTATTTTTCCTGGCCGATGCTCTTCAGGCACCTTTCAGAACTCGTGCAAACCGTGACCGTGACCGGCGATTCGTTCGGCGATGTCAGCCTGCGCGCCATCCGTCATTTCTTCTCGCTGCTGATGATTGCCACTCTGCCGCTGGTCAGCATCGTTGTCGTTCTCACCGCGGTCTTCGGCATGCTGGGGACGTTCGGGCCGGTCCTCTCGTTCGAGCCGCTCAAACCGCAGTTCGACCACATAAATCCGGCCAAGGGCCTGCAGAAGATCCTGTCGCTCCGCAACGTCATCGAGTTTGCCAAGGGCCTGATCAAACTGGTGCTGCTGGCATGCCTCTTCGTCTTCGTGCTGATCATATGGCTGCAGCCGCTATTCGAGGCGCCGGGTTGCGGCCCGTCATGCCTTGGGCCGGTGATCCAAGCAGTCCTGACGCCGCTGGGAATCGCCGCCGGCCTGGCTTTCGTCGTCATCGGCGTGATCGATGTCCCCATTCAACGCTGGCTGTTTCTTCGCGACATGCGCATGACAACAACCGAGTACAAGCGCGAACACAAGGATCTCGAAGGCGACCCATTGATCCGCCATGAACAGCAGCGGCAGCGGCGCGAAGCGGTGATACGACCGGCGAAGCTGGGCGTGAAAAATGCGGTTATCGTCTTTATATCCGGCGACCGGGCCGTGGCGTTGCGTTACATCAGGGGCGAAACGCCGGTGCCGACGGTTGTCTCCAAGGGTCAGGGGCGCGCTGCCAACGAGATATTAGCTCAAGCGCGCCACGCCGGTATTCCGGCGGTCGAGGATAATGCCCTTGCCGAAGCACTCTTCGAGAACACGAACATGGGATCATATATCGGCCAGCAGATGTTTCCGCCGGTCGTTCGCCATCTCGTTCGGCATGGCCTCACTTGAGGCCGAGATCGCCTGCAACACTCACCGTCAACTCAGTCTTAACCTGACTACGGAGCCAGCGCGCCACGCAGCGCCGCTGAGCAGGCGCCTCTGCCGACCGCCTGGGGTCCACTCGCTACGGACTAACGGGGACGCGCAAGCCATCTGTGCGAGAAAGTCGATGCCTGCCAAACTATCCAACCCGAATCTAGTGTCCCACTTTGTCCATAAGCACCCGCAATTCGGGCTGAGGCGCGACCCAGAAAGTTCGAAAAGCTTCCAAGAACCCCAGCCAACTGGACTCCCTGTTGATAATGCTGTCAGCGGTGGCGTATTGTGGCTCCGGATGCGACCGTTTCCGCAAGTAGATCAAACGGTTGCTGAAGGCCCGCGTGAAGGTTGTGTGCGTCAAGCAGCGGCGGCCATGTTGCTGGTCATGCGGCTTGGCGCAGAGCGAGCTTCTTGTGCTCGCGCAGGTCGACCACCTTGATGTAGCGGTTGGCCTCCATCCAGTTTTCGTTGGTTTCGACGGCCAGCGCCCTGACCAGGCGCAGACAGCTCTGTGAGTTTGGAAAACAGCGCGAGGCACATCGTCGACGGCGACGCTGGCGGAGATTTTGGTGTAGCGCATCGCAGGCTTGCGGGCTGGGTCAGATGAGGAGAAAAAAGGCAGGCCGAATGGCGCCTCTGGCACGAAAGCCGCACCACGAGCGGCTTCCGATCGATGAGGCGCGCTTGGGGGCGGGATAAGATCCCGACCCTTTGAGGGCCAAAAACGTATCAGAACTACTCCAATTTTTAGGCTGCCATGTTCAGCCTATGTCGTCGCGAATGCATGCCTTCATACGTCCAGGAGCTATCTCCCGTAGCCGTGGCACGGCGCCGGCACAGGCATCCATCGCTGCGGGACAGCGCGTTCTGAAAACACATCCCGACGGCGGGTTGGCGGGACTTGGGATGTCGCCTTTCAGTATCTGCCGTTGCTTCCTGGCGAACGCATCTGGCGATGGGACGGCCGACAGCAATGCCCGTGTGTAGGGATGCCCCGGCCGGACATAGAGATCGGTCGCGGGCGCGACTTCCATGATGCGTCCAAGATAGAGAACGATGACCGTGTCGCAGATATATTCGACAACGGCGAGGTCATGCGAAATGAACAGCATGGTGAGGCCAAGCCGGACCTGGAGATCGCGAAGAAGATTGATCACCTGGGCCTGAATCGACACGTCGAGTGCCGAGACCGGTTCGTCTGCGACGATAAACTCGGGCTCCAGCATGAGGGCTCGCGCGATGCCGATGCGCTGGCGCTGGCCGCCCGAGAATTCATGCGCGTAGCGGTCATAGGCGTCGACCGGCAGTTCGACGGTGGCGAGCGCCTTTTCGGCGCGGGCGCGGCGCTCGGGCCGATTGCCGATGCCTTGGATATCCAGGCCCTCGGTGAGGATCTGGCCGATAGTCATGCGTGGCGACAGACTGGCGAAGGGATCCTGGAAGATATACTGCATGTTGCGGCGTTGACGTCGAAGCTCCCTTGCCCCGAGCTTGACGATGTCCTTGCCGTCGAAGCGTATCTCGCCTGAGGTCGGCTCGATCAGCCGCAACACGGAACGGCCAATTGTCGTCTTGCCGGAACCGGATTCGCCGACCAGCCCGACCACCTGACCACGTGGAATGTCGAATGAAATATCCTGCAGCGCCTTGACCACAGGTCCGCGCGAGAACGCTGTCGGCGGGAAATGCTTGGTCAGGTTGCGAACGGACAGATAAGGAGCCGGCGCGCTCATAGCTCCTCCCAGCGGATGCAGCGGCTCGTCTGTGTCGGCGATACCTGCAACAGCGGCGGCACGGCGGCGCGGCAGGAGTCGATCGCCATCGGGCACCTTGGAGCAAAAGAACAGCCTCCCGGCAGCATGGCCAGCGAGGGGACATTGCCGGCAATCGTCGGCAGCGGTGTGCCGGCCGCCTTCAGCACCGTTGCTTGGCCAAGTCGCGGTGCCGATCGCATCAGGCCTGTCGTGTAAGGATGGCGCGGCCGGGCAAAGACTTCGCCAACCGGGCCGGTCTCGACGATGCGGCCGGCATACATGACGGCCACGCGGTCGGCGATTTCCGCAACAACGCCAAGATTGTGGGTGACGAAGAGGATGCCCATGCCGCGTTCGGCCTGAAGAGTGGCAAGCAGATCGAGGATCTGCGCCTGGATCGTCACGTCAAGCGCCGTCGTCGGTTCGTCGGCAATCAGCAATGTCGGGTTGCATGCGAGCGCCATGGCAATGGTGGCCCGCTGACGCATGCCGCCCGAGAGTTCGTGCGGGTATTGTTTTGCCCGCCGCGCAGGGTCCGGGATGCCGACCTGCATCAGCAAGCGCACCGCTTCGGCTGCCGCCTCGCGATGCGATTTGCCAAGATGGATGCGCATCGGCTCGGCGATCTGCTCGCCGATAGTGTAAACCGGGTTCAGGCTGGTCATCGGCTCCTGAAACACCATGCCGATGTCGTTGCCGCGCACGCGGCGCAGTTGCTCCGCGTCCAGCCCGGTCAGCTCGGTGACGGAACCGTCGCGTCGTCTGATCGAGATATGGCCGTGAGCGATATGGCCGATCTTCGGCGCCAGGAGCCCCATGATGGAGAGGCTGGTGACTGACTTGCCCGAACCGGACTCGCCGACCAGCGCCACGGTCTCGCCGGAGCCGATCTCGAGATCGACGTCCTGTACGGCCGCAATGTCGCGCCCCGCAATGCGAAACACCGCACGCAATCCAGCAATCTGGAGGATCGGCGCTTCCATGATCAGCCAAGCAGGCCGACGTCGCGCAGGATCGCGTCGACCTTGGCGGTTTCCTCGGCATTGAGATCGCGCTGCGGGCGGGCCATCCTGTTGGTGTCGATGATGCCGAGGCTGCGCATGGCGGTCTTGAAGGAGCCGACGCCGGCTGAACCGGCGCTGGTGCGCCCGAGCGCGATCCAGACGATCTCGAACAGCTTCAGCAGGCGTTCCTGCTCGACGCGGGCCTCGGCATGCTTGCCGGCCTGCATCAGGTTCCACATCTTGACGTAGCCGTGCGGGTCGACATTGGCGATGCCCGGCACAACACCATGCGCGCCCATGGCGAGAGCAGTATCGACCATGATCTCGGAGCCGGTCATGCCGAAGAAGCCGGCGTCGCCGGCCATGTCTTTCAGTACATAACGCAGATTGCCATCGTCGCCGCTGGAATCTTTCAGGCCGGCCACGGTGCCTTCCTTGGCAAGCGTCACCGTCGTCTTGCGATCGAGCTTGATATGGACGCAGACCGGGATGTCATAGGCAATGATCGGGATGTCGATCGCATCCTTGATGTAGCGGAAATGATCGATGATCTCCGGCTGGCTGGTGCGCGTGTAAAAGGGCGCGGTGATGACGATTGCGTCGGCCCCGGCCGACCTGGCGATCTTCGAATGGTTGATGACACGGTCGGTGGTCGGATCGATGACGCCGGCGAAGATCGGAACGCGGCCGTTGTTGACCTTCACCGCGTGCTCGATGATCGCCTTGCGCCCGGCTTCGTCGTAGAAAACCACCTCGCTGGTCGAGCCAAGCACGAACAGTCCGTGGACGCCGCCGTCGAGCAGGTTCTCCAGCGTCCGGGTGAGTGACGGAAAGTCGATGCTGTAGTCGTTGTTGAGGGGCGTAACGACTGGCGGCACGACGCCGGTAAAAAGTGGCATTTTGAAACCTTCAGTTGAGATCGGATCGGGGGTCGAAAGCGTCACGCAGCCCATCGCCAATAAAATTGATGGCGAGGACCGTGAGTACGAGGGCGGCACCGGGGAACATCCACTGCCAGGGGTATTGTTCGAGGACGACGGTGGAGCGGGCAAGATTGAGCATATTGCCCCAGCTCGCTTCCGGTGGTGCGATGCCGAGGCCGAGGAAAGAGAGGCCAGCTTCCAACAGGATCGCGTTGGCGATCTGCAAAGTAGCGTAGACGACGAGGATATCCATGCAATTGGGCAGGCCGTGGCGAAACAGGAGATGCGGCAGCCCTGCCCCCATGCCGCGCGCGGCAACGACGAAATCGCGTTCGCGCAGTTCGAGGAGGCGGGCCCTGACCATGCGCGACAGAACTGGCCACGATAGCAGCGAGATGACGAGGATTGTCGGCGCGATGCCGGTGCCGGCGATCGAGGCAAGAACGAGCAAGAAGATGACTGGCGGCAAAGTCATGGCGAGATCGACGAAGCGCATCGCGGTTGCATCGACGACGCGGCCGCCGAAGCTCGCGATAGCACCGATGAGGAAGCCAATGACGGTGGAGATCGCGACCGAGCAGACGGCAACCAGCAGCGAGATGCGACCACCCTGCAGGAGCCGCGCGAAAACGTCCCGGCCGATACCGTCGCTGCCGAGCCAATGGGTGGCGGACGGTCCCTTGTTCATGGCCTTCAGGTCGATGGCGTTAGGAGCGTACGGCCACCACCAGTGGTAGGTCATGACCGCTATCAGCACGGGGATCACGATGACCAGACCGGCCCGCGCGGCGCGGTTCTCGATGAAACGGCCGAGTGCGCGGCGCAATGGACCTTTGGTGCGCTGCATGGGTGGTTCGATCTCGGCAATCGTCATCACCCCACCTGGATGCGCGGGTCGACAAAGGCGTAGACAACATCGGTGAGAATGTTGACAAGAATGACGCAGACACCGATCACCAGCGTGGCACCCATGATGACGGGATAGTCACGCGTGCCGACGGCGTTGACCAACAGCAAGCCCATGCCTGGCCAGTTGAAGACGCTCTCCAGGAAGATCGCGCCGCCGATCGCGATGCCAACGGTCGACCCGATCAGCGTGATGACCGGCAAGAGCGCGTTGCGAGTGGCGTGCTTGATGATCACCCAGAACTCTCGCACGCCTTTGGCCCGGGCGGTTCGGACATAATCCTGGTTGAGCACTTCGAGCAGCGAAGCGCGCATATAACGCATAATCAGCGCCGCGTGGCCGATCGACAGCAGGCATGCCGGCAGAATTAGATGGGCAAGCACATCGGAGATCGAGAATGGCGCGCCCGCAGTCTGCATGCCGCCTGACGGTGCCCAGCGCAGCAGAACCGAGAAAAAATAGAGGCCAAGCAGCGCGGTCAGGAAGGCCGGACTCGATATTCCGATGAACGACAGCACGGACATCGCAATGTCGGGCCAGGCGTTGCGGCGCACGGCGCTGTAGATACCGGTCGTAATACCGACGACAATGGCGATCGCCAGCCCCGCGCCCATCAGGAGAGCCGTGGGTCCGATGCGCTCCATCACCAGCGGCAACACCCGCACGCCGCTGCGCTGGATCGAATAGCCGAAATCCCCCGACAGAGCCGCACGCACCCAGCCGAAATACTGAAGCGGCAGCGGCCGATCGAGACCGAGGCGGTCGCGTAGGGTCTCGAGATCGGAAGCCGACATCGGCACGGAAGGATTGATATATGCGTCGATCGGATCGCCAGGCGACAGGCGCAACAAGATGAAGATGAGGAGGCTCAAGGCAACCAGCATCAACAGTCCTGTGGCGCAGCGGCGGGCTATGAAGCTCAGCATCGGCTTTCCGCAAGTGAATGGTGTGGGCGGGATCGCAGAGGAAACCGGCCCTTGTGGCGGGCCGGGAGACCCACCTGCTCACTGAATGTCCCAGGCCTCGGGATGAGCGGCGTAAGGACCGCCGGCGGGCGCAGGCGTCCAGACGAAATCCTTCAGCTTATTGGAGGCAACGCCGTAGCGATTGGCCTCCCACAGCGTTGCCCACGGAAGGTCCTTGTTCATCACCTTGCAAACGTCCTGCCAAGCGGCATCGAGCTTCGATGCATCGGTTTCACCGAGCGCCTTGTCTAAAGCCGCGCTCAGGTCGTCGAACTTGATCCGCATGGTGTTGAAGCCGGCGGGCGGAATCTGCGACTTGTTCAGGCCCGGATTGATGCCAGCCGGGTTCGGGCCATTCTGCAGGCCGGCATAGACCATGGGAAATGCGTTCCAGTCCGGCGTACCTCCCTTGTAGACGATGCCATTGTAGGTCGGCGTATCGACGACACGCGGCACGACGTTAATGCCGACCTGTGACAGCATGGACTGGATGGCTGCCATGACATTGGCAGCCTGCGGAGAGCCGTAATAGGTCAGCAACGTGATGGGCTTGTCGCCGTTGATCTTGTCCCAGCCCACCTCTGCTAGCAGCGACTTGGCCTTGGCCGGATCGTAGGCGTAGGTTTCCAGCCCTTCGGGGACCAGTTGCGGCGCCACAAAGCCGCAGTTGGCCGGTTTGGCTGCGCCGCCATAGAGGCTCTCTATGATCGCGTTACGGTCGATGGCGTACATGATCGCCTGACGAACCTTGAGATCCTTGAACAGGTCGACCTGCTGGTTGAGACCGATATAGTTGACCACGTAGGAGCCGCCTTCGATCACCTTGAAGTTGGAATCGGTCTTGAACGACGCCGCGTCGTCAGGCTCGACATAGGTGAATTGGATCTCACCAGCACGCAGCGCCGCGACCGCCGCGGCCGGGCTCTCGAAGTAGCGGTTAATCAGCACGTCGACTTTCGGCTTGCCGCCACGATAATCGTCATCCGCGGCCAGTTCGACATATTGGTCGGTGACGTATTTCTTGAACTTGAACGGACCTGTGCCGACCGGGTTGGTCGACCACCAGGTGCTGGTTGCCAGCGACTCCGGCGGCATTCCGGCAAGAGCATGTTCCGGCAGGATCAGCACCTGCGAAAGAATGGACAGGAAGGAGGCGTTCGGCTTCGACAGCTTGACGATTACGGTGCTGTCATCGGGCGCCTCGACCGAAGCGATATCGCCCAGGCGTGCCGCGAACAGGCTGCCGGAAGCTTTGTTCTTGGCAAGGTCGATGGTGAATTTCACGTCCTTCGACGTGAACGGCTTGCCGTCGTGCCAGCTCTCCTTGGGCCTGGGACATTCAGTGATCAGGTGGGTCTCCCGGCCCGCCACAAGG
>NZ_VFWS01000020.1:0-66500 GCF_006443065.1 Mesorhizobium sp. B1-1-5
GCGTGCTTTGCCGCATCGCGCAAATCCGGGCTGTCGGCGAGGCCGAGATAGTTGTTGGCGCAGAAATTCAGCACCTTTTCGCCGCCGACCTCGATCTCGGCGGATTGCATCGAGGAGATCACCCGCTCGGACTTGTAGAGTCCGGCCGATTTCAGGCCTTGAAGCTCGCTGTCGATATGGGAAAGGAATGCTTTGCTCATGGTCCGGCCCTGTTCGGTTCGAGGCCGGACTGTCGCGCTACGGGCACGAAAAATCCATCGCAAAAGCGACCGCTTCGGTGGCGCTGCGAAAGCCCGGTCGCAATCCCTGCGATGGCGGGGCGGCAATACGATCAAAAAAACGGGGTGCGAGAAAGGACGTGATAACCATCTTGCAAGCATTGTCGAACCGCCATGACAGCCGCCGCTCCCCCTTGCCGACCTGTTAACCCTTTCAAGGCAAGCATTTACCCGCCACGAATCCTTGGCAGGAATCCGTCGACCGGAGGGGTCACCCAGTTATGTCGCAGCAGCCAGTGCAGAGCGTTTCACGCACGCTGATCCTGCTCATCAAGACCGGCTATTGGCTGGCGCTGACGATCATCGCCGCCATGGTGGTGGCGTCGTTCATTCTTCTGCAGCAGTTGATGGCGCAGCAGCAACATAACGACGCACTGCTCGACATCGTCTCGACGCAGAAGGCGCTGTCGCAGCGCATCGTCTTCCTGGCCAGCGCCACGGGTGCCGCCTCGCGCGACAAGCAGCCGGCGCTGGTGACCGCGCTCAAGCAGGCGACCGGCGAGTTCGAGACCAATTACGACCGGCTGCTCACCGAGACCGGCGCCGATCCGCTGTCGCCGGCGCGCAACGATCCCAAGTCGATCGAATACGTGCTGTTCAGCAAGCCGTTCCATCTCGACTATTTCTCCGTCGGCCTGGTGGCCAACGGAGAGCGACTGGCCTCGTCCTTCGGATCCCAACTCGGCATGCAAAGCGACGGCTACAAGGGCGGCACCGAGCGCGCCGGCCTCGACGCCTCCGTCGCCAATGCGACCTTGTCCGGCTATGCCGCGCTCGGCCAGCGCATCAGCGCCTTTGCCGACGAACGCTCCGGTCAATTGCTCAGCCTGCACCGCACGCTGTTCTTCGCCACCCTCGGCGTCATCGTGCTGGTCGCGCTGTTCATCTTCCGGCCGATGTCCAACGCCATCCTGCGCAAGACGCGCGAGCTGGTCGACGCGCGCAACTCGATGGCCTTCATCGCCGTGCATGACGGCCTGACCGGGCTGCACAATCGCACCTTCCTCACCGACCATTTCGAAACGCTGATCAAGGGCGCGCACCGCCGCCGCGAGCGCCTGGCGGTGATCCAGCTCGATCTCGACCGCTTCAAGCAGATCAATGACACGCTTGGCCATGCCGCCGGCGACTACGTGCTGGTGGTGACCGCGCAGCGCATGCGCGATTCCTGCCGCGCATCGGATCTGTGCGCGCGGCTCGGCGGCGACGAATTCGTCATGATCCTCAACGGCGCCGGCAGCACCGAGGACATCCATGCGCTGGCCAAGCGCATTCTCGGCGAGATCAACGAGCCGATCACGTTCCAGGGCACGACCATCATGCCCGGCGCCAGCGCCGGCATCGCAGTCTATCCGGTCGACGCCGACAACGCGCAGGACCTGCTCGTCCATGCCGATCTTGCACTCTATTCCGCCAAGAAGCTCGGCGGCGGCAACTTCTCCTTCTTCTCCGAGGAACTGCGCCGCGAGCTCGACTATCGCAAGCAGCTCGAACAGGACATCCGCACGGCGATCGCCAACAAGAGTTTTGAGGTCTATTTCCAGCCGCAGGTATCGCTTACCAGCGGCAAGATCAGCGGCATCGAGGCGCTGGTGCGCTGGAAGCACGCGACGCGCGGCATGATCTCGCCCGGCGAATTCATTCCCGTCGCCGAGAAATGCGGCTTCATGCCGGATATCGGCCGCATCGTCATCGCCAAGGCGATCGAGGAAGCTGCCGAATGGAACCGCGCCGGCATCGATTTCGGACGCCTCGCCGTCAACGTCTCGGGCACGGAGCTGCGCGAGCCCGATTTCGACGCCTTCCTGTTCGGCACGCTGGAGCGGGCCGGGCTGCCCCCACAGAAGCTGGCGCTGGAGATCGTGGAATCCGTCATCCTCGATGACGAGAAGACCGGGATCGCCGCGAAGCTGCGCCACATCCGCGCCGCCGGCGTGCATCTCGAGCTTGACGACTTCGGCACCGGCTATGCCTCGCTCAGCCACGTCAACCCCAATGAGATCGACCGGCTCAAGATCGACCGCCGCTTCGTCCAGAACATCAACGAGAACGGCGACAACTCCAAGATCGTACGCGCCATCACCGAGCTTGCGCGGGGGCTGGGCATCTCGATCGTCGCCGAGGGCGCCGAAACCGAGGCCGAGCTCGACTCGCTGATGGCGATCGGGTGCGACCAAGTGCAAGGCTATTCCATCGCCTTCCCGATGCCGCAGGACAAAGCGCGCGAATGGCTTTTGGCGCGCAGCCCGAAGAAGGCGAAGCTGAAGGTGCTGCACGGCAGCTTGGCTTGAGATGCACCGATATTCAGGCTTGCTTCACGTGCCTGAACGCTGTTGCGCCCAAGCCGGGTAGGCGTGATCCCCATAATAAGCGCCCAACTGAATGAATCTTCTTGTTCCACTGGTGTCGCTCGTTGGCCCAATTTATTTTGCCGCCCGGGGCTTTTCCCTTGAATTCGTCCTGGTATGGGCTGCGGTGTGGACCGGAGTTCGCTTTCTGGCCACTTGGAAGCAAGTTTTCGCAGTTCTCAACGAAGGCGACGAGTCGCCCTCGTGGTACCCTTTATTTGCTTTTGCCGGAGCTTTTGTCGCTACACTAGCGATGTTCGAAGCGGCTCATGTAGCAGTCTATTTCATGATCTGCAGGTTGATCCAAATTTCAAACTAAGACACCATTGCAGGCTTCCTGCGCATCCGGTCTCACATAACTTAACTACGCTCTACTTCTGGTTCTCGGACGCCGTGATTCTCGACTCGGTCTGGCCAGAATTTCAGGGCGCTTCGGCACGTCAGCAAGCTTGACAGACCGGTTCGAGCATGGCGGCTTGCTGGGATTGCCACCGGGTTTCACGGATGCGGCTCCTATTTCACCTGTTGCTGCTGCTTGTCGCATCGCCGGCAGTGGCCGCCGATCGCACCATTTACCTCACTTTCGACGACGGTCCGCTGAACGGCACCAGCAACATCCTCGACGTGCTGCAAGCCGAGCAGGTGCCGGCGACGCTGTTCATGGTCGGCATGCATGCCGAGGCGAACGCAACCAGCCGGGCGTTGCTGCAACGGGCAAAATCGACGCCGCTGGTGACGATCGGCAATCACAGCTACAGCCATGCCTACAATCACTACCGGCATTTTTACGGCGATACCGAAGGTGTTGTCGCCGATATGCTCAGGGCCAATGTCGTGCTCGGCCTCAAGCCGGCAGTGCATGCGCGGCTACCGGGACGCGACGTTTTCCGGCTGCCCAATTACTCGAAGGACGACAATTCGCTCGGGCTGGCGGAGGCGGGGCGCGAGGATCCGGACTACGAATTCGTCGCGGCCTCCGGCTTCTGGCTCTACGGCTGGGACCACGAATGGGTGCATGAAGACAGCGGCAAGCCGGTGCAGAGCGTCGACCATCTGGTCAGCGAGATCGACCATCTGTTCGGGTATGGCCATTTCGCCAAGCCGAACAAGCTGATCCTGCTCATGCATGACGAAATGTTCCAGGACGCTTTTGACGGCAAGGCGAAACTGACGGCGTTGATCGCGGCGCTCAAACTGCGCCACTACGCCTTCGGCGCGATCACGGGTTACGACTGAGGCAGCTCGGCGTTGCGCCTAAGCGCCGCAAGCACCTTGGTGAATTCGGCGAGCTTGTCATCGGGGATGCCAGCCCGCAGACGCTTGTCGAAGGCGACCGCCGCGAGGCGCAACTTTTCGAACAGCGCTTCGCCGGCCTCGGTCAGCGCCACTTGATGGACCCTGCGGTTTTCCGGATCGCGGCGGCGTGTCAGCAACCCTTGCGCCTCCATACCGTTGAGGTGATGGGTAAGCGTCGCGCCCTGGATACCGATCATGCCGGCAAGCTCGCGCTGGTTCGCCAGTTCCTTCGACTTGACCGACAGCAAAGTCACCCAGACCGGCAGCGTTCCGCCGGCCTCGACCATCGCGGCGTCGAAAGCCTGCGCCACCACTTTCGAGGTGCGAGCCAGAGTCATGCCGACGGGCGGACGGTCAAACGGTGTCATGACCTGACAGTAGAGCAAAGCGATTGGAACATGAAACCTGGCTTCATGATTGACATCTAACCGTTAGATATCTAACTTTGTCTTATTGATGGCGTCGACATGCTGCGACGCGCGGCGGGCGGCAGAGAGGAATGCGGTCATGCAATATGTCTATATCGTCACCATCGGTCTGCACGTCATGGCCGGCGTGTTCTGGGCCGGCACAACCATTGCGGTTGCACGCGATCCGGAGATCAAGGCGGAGCGCTTCATCCGACCGCAGCTCGGCGCCTCCGGCCTGGCGTTCCTGACCGGCATACTGCTTTGGTATTTCTTCCACGAGGGGGCTTTCGGCCCGATGGAGAAGGTGCTGGCGCTGGGCATTTTGACGGCGCTGGTCGCCGCCGGCGTGCAGGGCGCGCTTGTCGCCTCCGCCAGCAGACAGCTGGCCGGTGCCGATCAGGCGACGCAAACCCAGCTGCGGGCGAAGATGACCAGAGGCGAACGCATTGCCGGCGGGCTGCTGGTCATCACCGTGTTTTGCATGGCGTCTGCCAAGCTGTTTTGACATCGCACGGCCGGCAAACCGACCGGGCGCGGCGCGCAACGGACCAAAGCGGCAGGTGGCTCTCCTTGCAAAGGTCCGTTGCGCGTCACAACCCTCAGATCCTGATCCCGAACCGGATGCCGTCATAGATGGCGGCGTGGATGTTGCGCGAGGCGACCGCGTCGCCGATGCGAAACATCACGAAACCACCTTCGGCATTGCGAGCGGGGAAGATGTCGCCGCCGCTCACCAGCCGCTCATAATCGACGGCACCGCCATTCTTCGACAGGGGTTTGAGCGACAGATAAAGATCGTCGAGCGGCACGGTGCCGTGCTCGACCACCACCTGGTCGACGCGCCGCTCGCCGCGCCAGCCGTCGGCGAAGTCCGACGCCAGCTCGGCGACGAGCTGATTGCCCTCGCGCCGCACCGAGCGCAGGCGGGTGTTGATGGTGACGGTGACGCCCTTCTCGTGGAAGGCGCGCATATAGGGCACGTGGTTCATGCCGCCCATTTCCGGCGCGAAGAAGCGCTCGGGCGAAACCAGTTCCAGCTTCGAGCCGCTGTTGGCGATGAGCTCGGCGGCGCCCATGCCCTGATGGCCGCCATTGTCGTCGTAAAGCAGGACATTCTCGGTCGGCTTGACGCTCCCGGCCATGATGTCCCAGCTCGAGGTCACCAGATTGTCGCCGGCCGTCAGCGGCGGGTTCTGCGGCATCCCACCGGTCGCCACGATCACCACATCCGGCGCCAGCGCCAGCACATCGTCCTTCTCGGCCCAGGTGTCGTAGCGGATCTCGACACCAAGGCGGTCGAGCTCGGCCAATCGCCAGTCGATAATGCCGATCAGTTCCTTGCGGCGTGGATTCTGGGTTGCGAGCCTCACCTGGCCGCCTGCCTGGCTGGAGGCCTCGAGCACCGTCACCTGATGACCGCGTTCGGCCGCGACGCGGGCGGCCTCCAGACCGCCGGCGCCAGCGCCCACCACCACAACAATCTTCTTCGGTCCTTCGCTCTTCGCGATGATATGCGGAATGGTCGCCTCGCGGCCGGTCGCCGCATTGTGGACGCAAAGCGCCTCGCCGCCCTCATAGATGCGGTCGAGGCAATAGGTGGCGCCGACGCAAGGCCGGATCTCGTGCTCGCGACCCTCCATCACCTTCAGGACGATATGCGGATCGGCGATATGGGCGCGGGTCATGCCGACCATGTCGAGCTTGCCGGTGGCGATGGCGTGGCGGGCCGTGGCGACATCGGAAATGCGCGCCGCATGGAAGGTCGGGAACTTCGTCGCCGCCCTCACCTCGCCGGCGAAATCGAGATGCGGCGAGGACCGCATGCCGGCCACCGGGATGACCTTGGTCAGCGACGCATCGGTCTCGATCGTGCCGCGGATGATGTTGAGAAAATCGACCTTGCCGGATGAGGCCAAGCGCCTGGCGATCTCGACGCCAACTTCCTTCGAAATGCCCTTTTCGACGTCCTCGTCGGCGACCATGCGGATGCCGACGATGAATTCTTTACCGACCGCGGCGCGCACGGCGTCGAGCACCATGTCGGTGAAGCGCAGCCGGTTGTCGAGCGAGCCGCCGAACTCGTCGTCGCGATGGTTGGTGAGCGGCGACCAGAAGCCGTCCATCAGATGTCCGTAGGATTCGAACTCGATGCCGTCGAGCCCGGCTGCCTGGCAGCGCTGCGCGGCCGCGGCATAGTCGGCGACGATGCGCTCGATGTCCCACTCCTCGATGGTCTTCGGGAAGGCGCGATGCGCCGGCTCGCGCACCGGCGAGGCCGACAGCACCGGCAGCCAGTCGGCCTTGTTCCAGCCGGTGCGACGGCCGAGATGAGTGATCTGGATCATTACCTTGCAGTCATGTTCATGGCAGGCATCGGCGAGTTCGGCCAACCACGGCACGATCCTGTCGTCATAGACATGCAGGTTGCCGAAGGCGGCCGGGCTGTCGCGCGAGACGATCGCCGAGCCCGCCGTCATGGTAAGCGCCATGCCGCCCTTGGCTTTCTCGGCATGGTAGAGCCGGTAGCGCTCCTTCGGCATGCCGTCCTCGGAGTAGGCGGGCTCATGGCTGGTCGACATCACCCGGTTCTTCAGCGTCAGGTGCTTGAGCTGATAGGGTTGGAGAAGCGGGTCGTTGCTGGTCATCTTCTTCCTGCCATTTCAATTGTGTTAAGGAGCCGCCAAAAGCCGCGCCCGATTGGCTTGCGGCAGCAAGGAGCCACCATGACCGACGCCAAGAACCTCACCCAGCTCGGCAAGCACGTCGAGACGCCACAGAGCCCCGAACAGGCGGTCCTGGAGACCGTGCCGTTCCAGCGCGGCGACGGCCCGCCGGCGATCGTGCGCTTCACCTGCCCCGAATTCACCTCGCTGTGCCCGGTCACCGGCCAGCCCGACTTCGCCCACATCGTCATCGACTACGCGCCAGACCGGACGCTGGTGGAATCGAAGTCGCTGAAATTGTTCATGACCTCGTTCCGCAACCACGGCGCCTTCCATGAGGAGTGCACTGTGATGATCGGCCGCCGCATTGTGGAGGCGACCAAGCCGCTCTGGCTGCGCGTCGGCGGCTACTGGTTCCCGCGCGGCGGCATCCCGATCGACGTCTTCTGGCAGACCGGCGCGCCGCCCAAGGACGCCTGGCTGCCGGATACCGGCGTTGCGCCTTATCGCGGGCGCGGTTGAGATCTGCTGCGAAAGGCTGGCGAGACAGCGCGCGAAGGAACGCCAGCCCTGATCTTCAATAACCATTATCATTCGCACTGATATTGGCTGAGCGCCCATTCGCCGGTGACCGACAGAAGGTCGGAGACCTTCCAGGCGCCGCCGACCTTCTTCAGCTTCCATTCCAAGCGATGCTGATGGCCTTCGACGACGAAGGCGACGACCACCTTGGCCTCGTCGCCATTGACGGCTTCGATGGTGCGCAGGCTCCGGTCGATGGCGAGCTTGTCGTAATCTGCATTGTCGAGCGCCATGTTGGGGTCGAGGCACTCGCCCTGCCCCGAGACGCGTAGCGCATCGCTCTTGTCGAGCACGGTTTTCGCCGGATCGATGAAGTTCTTGCGCTGAGAAGGGTCGAGTTCCAGCCCGACATGTTCGTAGAACGGCTTCACCACCGCGGTCGGCGATCCGGGCAGGACAGGTGCGACGGGCGCCGGTTCGGCCGGCTTGCCTTCCGGCGCCGCGGCAGGCGGCGACTTGTCGACCGCTGGCGGCGAACTATTATCCGCTGGCGCTTTGTCGCCTGAAGACGCGTTCGGGGGCGGCGAGCCGAAGAGCGCCTGCGCCGAGGCTCCGCCATCCAGCCCCGCGGCCAGCATCGACAAGCTCGACAGCACGAGGACGAACCAGCGAAGCACGGCGTCACTCCGTCGAGGCGCCGCATTCCAGCGCGCTGAGCTTCCAGTCGCTGGTCTTTGAGGTGATATCGGCGATCTTCCACTTGCCGTCCACTTTCTTCAGCGACCACACCATTTCGCGTTTGGAGTCATCGCCTTCCGGAAAAAGATTGAAGCTTGCCGTCACCTCGGCGGTGTCGCCATTGACGGCCTCGGTGAGCTTCAGCGTCTTCGACAGGGTCTTCTGATCGAAGTCCTGGGCGTCGAGGCCGGGGTCGAAGTCGATGCAGGACACCTCGTCGGGCTTCTCCTTCTGCGCCTTGTCGTTGGCTTCGAACAGCTTGGTCACCGGCTCGGTGAAGCGGTCGCGGTATTTGGCGTCCGCCTCGAACCTCACTTCCGGCACATAGAAGAACTTCACAGTGTTGGAAGCCGGCCCGGCAAGCACGGCGCCGGGCAAGGCAATCGACATGGCAGCGGCAAGCACTATCGGCTTCATGCAGGATCTCCGAGGTTCGGTGCGTGGCGGCGAGATAGCCACCACGCATCCTGCATACCGGCTTTTTTGCGGCTCATGAAGTCCAGGCGCGCTCAGGCATCCAGCCAGACGTTCTGGAAGTCCATTTCGTAGGTCTGGTGCATCGAATAGTTCTTCACCTTCTTGTTCATGTGGCAGTAGAGCTTCTGCCAGAAGGGCTGGATGATGACGCCGGAATCCTGCAGGATCTGCTCGACATCCTTCATCACCTCTTTGCGCTTGGCGACGTCGATCTGCGACAGCGCCTCCTTGAGCTTGGCGTCGAACTCGGGGTTGGAATAGGCCGTCTCGTTCCAGGCCTCGCCGGTGCGGTAGCCGAGCGCCAGCACCTGTACGCCGAGCGGGCGCATGTACCAGATGGTCATCGAATAGGGATATTTCGTCCAGTCGTTCCAGAAGGTCGAGCCGGGCAGTACCGTGCGCTTCACCTTGATGCCGGCGTCGCGCAACTGGCCGGCAATCGCATCGCCGGTGTTCTTCTGCCATTCGTCCTCGACGGTGATCAGCTCATGCTCGAAATCGGCCTGGCCTGCCTCCGCCATCAGCTTCTTGGCGCCGGCGGCGTCGCGCTCCTTCTTGGGCAGCGGGTAGTATTCGGGATGAATCGGGGCGACATGATGGTTCTCGCCGACCGTGCCGCGGCCATTGTAGCCGAGCTGCATCACCTGGTTGTTGTCGACCGCCATCTGCAGCGCATTGCGCACCCGCTTGTCGTCATAGGGCTTGTGCGTGATGTTGGTGCGGGCGACCAGCGTGGTCGCCGTCGCGACCTCCGACTTCACCAGGTCCATCTTGTCGAGCGGGTCGATGAAATCGGCCGGCGTTTCGAAGTCGAGGTCGATCTCGCCGGAATCGAAGGCGTTGAGCGTGGCGTTGAAGTCGGTGCCGTAGTCGATGAATTCCACCCCGTCGAGCGGCGCTTCGCCGCCCCACCACTTGCCGTTCTCGCGGCGCTTGACGACCGCCTTCTGACCAACCGAATAGGACACCAGCTCGAAAGCTCCGGTGCCGATCGGCTTCTTGATCGGGTCGGCGCCGTCCTTGTCGAAGTCGCGGTGCACGACCAGGGCGGGATAGTCGGTGAGGCCGGGGATGATGGCGATGTCGGCTTCGTTGAGCTTCAGCTTGACCGTATGGTCGTCGACCTTGGTGATCGCGCCGTCCTTGGCCTTGCCGGTCTTGGCGTCGATCAACGCGCCGACACGAGCCGCCATGGAATTGCCGGAAGCGGCCTTCTCGCACCAGCGGTTCAGATTGAAAACCACGTCATCGGCGTTGAAGGCATCGCCATTGTTCCAGGTCACGCCCTTGCGCAGATGCAGCGTGTATTCGGTGGCGTCGTCATTGACGTCCCAGCTTTCAAGCAGCACCGGCTCGAAAGTGAACTGATGCGTGTAGCGCACCAGCGGCTCCAGCCACGTGCGGGTGACGTTCGCCATCTCAGTCCAGTCATAGGTGCGCGGATCCTTCTGCGCCTTGACGGACATCGCGACATGCAGCGTACCGCCCTTCTTGGGCTCGTCGGCTAGGGCCTTGGTCGGCGCGGCAAGGCCGAGCATGCCATAGGCGAAAGCCGTCGATGCGCCGAAGGCGCTTGCCAGGGCCAGGAATTCGCGCCGGTCGACACGACCCGCCCGCGCCTCCTCGGCCATCGCCTCGATAGCGGCCGGGACCCGGTCGCCATTGCTTCTGAAAAGTGTCATTCTCGTTCTCCCATTGATTTCTTCAGGTCTTCGCCCGGTTGGTTTCAACTGTCGTTGATATCCATCAACTAACGCTGTCCGGCAGCTTTTCCTCACGCCGCGCGATCAAATCCGCGAGACCCTCGGCAATGCCCTCGTCGAGTTTCGGCTCCTGGTAGTCGGCCAGCATGGCGCGCGCCTTTTCGCGGCCGCGCGTGTCATGATCCTTGGCGCCTTCGGCGCTCCACTGCTCGAAGGAATTGAAGTCCATGATGTTGGGCATGAAGAAGGCGCTCTCGAAATGCTCGAGCGTGTGCTGCGTGCCGAGGAAATGCCCTTGCGGACCGACCTCGCGGATTGCCGCCATCGCTTCCTTGAAATCGTCGAAGGGAACGCCGCCGGCATATTTGTACCAGCCGACGAGCTGCTCGCAGTCGGTGGCGAATTTCGAATAGCCGCAGGTGAGGCCCGCCTCCAGCCAGCCGGCGGAATGCCAGATGTAATTGGCGCCGGAAAGGATCGCGGCATGCATCAGCATGTTCGCCTCATAGCCGGCCTGGGCGTCGTTGAGCTTGGAGCCGACATGGAAGCCGGAGGTGCGCCACGGCAGCTTGTATTTTCTGGCCAGGGCGCCCATCAGATACATCATCTGCGCGGCTTCCGGCGTGCCGCCCATCGGCGCGCCGGTCTTCATGTCGACGGTGACCATGAACTGGCCGTAGAGCTGCGGCGAGCCGGGCCGGATGAGCTGGGTCAAAGCCACGCCGGCAAGCGCCTCGGCGTTGACCTGCGCCACCGCGCCGACGGCGGAGGCCGAGGTCGAGGCGCCGCATAGCGCGAAAGGCGCCAGGATCAGCGGCTGGTTGTGGCTCGCATAGACCCGCATGGCGTCGATCATGGTGGCGTCCCAGACCAGCGGCGAATTGCAGTTGGTGATCGCCACCAGCACAGGGTTGTCGCGCACGAAGTCCTCCCCGAAGACGATGCCAGCCATCGCCATCGTGTCCTCGGCGCGCTCCTTCGACGTCACGATGCCCATGAACGGCTTGTCGGAATGTTTCAGCGCCGAATGGATGATGTGGAGATGCCGCTTCGGCACCGCGATTTCCATCGGCTCGCAGATGACCGAGCTCGACGAATGCAGCGCCGGCGCCATGTAGGCCATCTTGTGGAAATTGTTGAGGTCGGCGAGCGTGCCGTAACGGCGCTTGTTGTCGAGGTCGCGGATATAGGGAGCGCCATACATCGGCACGAAGATCGAGTTCTTGCCGCCGACGCGCACGGTGCGCTCCGGATTGCGCGCGTTGAGCGTGAACTCAGGCGGAACTTTCGAGACGAGTTCCATCAAGAGCGCGCGGTCGATGCGGACGCGCGTTTGCCTGACATCGGCGCCGGCCGCTTTCCAGAGCTCTATCGCCCCGTCGTCGCGGAATTCGCAGCCCACCTCCTCGAGGATCTTGAGCGATTCCTCGTGGATCAGCTCCACCGCCTCGTCGGGCACGATCTCATAGGCGGGGATCTTGCGCACAAGGGTGGGGAAGGACGCGATCGGCGCGCTTCTCAGCGCCTTGCGGCCAAGACGGCCACCGCCGCGGCGGTGGGTCTGTTCGGTCAATTCAACGGCCGGTGCGTTCATGGAGGCTCCTTCTTCCCGCCACTCACGTTAGCGAGGCAAAATATGGCTGTGACGCTGGAAAATCCTGATCTTCTGTATAAGTTCACCTTATGCGAAGCCTGCGCCACCTCCTGCCCTCGGCCGGCAGCCTCATCGTCTTCGAAGCCGCCGGGCGGCTGTCGAGCTTCACCGCCGCTGGGCGCGAGCTCGGCATGACGCAGGCCGCCGTTTCCTATGCCGTGCGCGGGCTGGAGGAGCAGCTCGGCGCCAAGCTCTTCCAGCGGCGCCACCGCCAGGTGCTTCTGACGGAAGCCGGCGAGCGCTTCCATGCCGACGTCTCGCTCGGCCTGTCGCATATCCGCAAGTCGGCGGAGGACCTGCGCCTGCAGGCGACCGGCGGGCATGTGACGTTAGCCGCCTCGACCGCTTTCGGCTCGTTCTGGATGATGCCGCGCCTGCAGCAGTTCCGCGACGAGCTGCCGGGTATCGATCTGCGCATCCAGACCGCCGACCGCGACCTCGACATCATCGCCGAAGGGATTCCGCTCGGCGTGCGCGGCGGGGTGCCGCGCGACTGGCCGGACTACCACTCGCTGTCGCTCTCCGACGAGGAGATCTTGCCGGTCGCGGGGCCGAGCTACCTCGCCAAATTCGGCAAGCCGAAGACGGTCGAGGAACTGGCAACGCACCGGCTGATCCATCTCGAGGAACCCTATCGCGAGGCGCCGAACTGGGACGAATGGTTCGCGTCGGCCGGAACCAGCCTGCGCAATGCCGAGCGCGGCCTGCGCATCAACGATTATGCGCTGGTGATCCAGGCGGTGATGGAGGGACAAGGCATCTCGCTCGGATGGCGGCATCTGGTAGAGCGTCTGGTGGCATCAGGACTGCTGGTGCCGGTGACCGATCATGTCATGCGGACCGGCATCGGCTTCCACGTCATCTGGCCGAAGAACCGCGACCTCAGCGAGAATGCTCGCAGGGTCAGGGACTGGCTGGTGGCACAGGCTTAGATTTGCATTCGTTCGGCGATGCAGGCAACGCTGGAAGGACAGCGCCCCCCTCTGGCCTGCCGGCCATCTCCCCCACGAGGGGGAGATCAGATTTCGCGCCGACCTTAGCCAATCTCCAACGTTGCAAGGGAAGCGCCACCGGCGAAGCTGCCAATCTCCCCCCTCGTGGGGGACAGAGGGGGGCGCGAAGGATCGCGGCGTTAACTGTTGCCAACTTCATCGTGCCACTCCCCCACGCCGTCCGAATCCGGCTATAATCGCCTGATGCCCATCCGCCAGCTTTCCGAAACGATGATCAACCAGATCGCCGCCGGCGAGGTCATCGAGCGTCCGGCGAGCGTGGTGAAGGAACTGGTCGAGAATGCGCTCGACGCAGGAGCCTCGCGCGTCGAAATCGTCACGGCGGGTGGCGGACTGAACCTGATCCGCGTCACCGATGACGGCTCGGGCATTCCCGAACAGGAACTCGCTCTGGCGATAGCGCGCCACTGCACCTCAAAGCTTTCCGACAGCATCCACGACATCCGCTCGCTCGGCTTCCGCGGCGAGGCGCTGCCTTCGATCGGCTCGGTGGCGCGGCTGTCGATCCGCTCGCGCACGGCTGGCGGCGACAGCGCGGCCGAGATCGGCATCGACGGCGGGCGCGTCTCGGCGGTGAAGCCGGCGGCGGCAAACCGCGGCACCACGGTCGAGGTGCGCGACCTTTTCTTCGCCACGCCGGCCAGGCTGAAATTCATGAAGGGCGAGCGCGCCGAAAGCTCGGCCACCAGCGACGTGGTGAAGCGCATCGCCATCGCCTTTCCCGCTGTCCGCTTCACGCTTGCCGGTGCCGACCGCTCGACGCTGGAACTGCCGGCAACCAGCGACACGCCGGAGGGCCGGCTTGCCCGCGTCGCGCAAGTGATGGGCAAGGATTTCCCGGACAATGCCATTGCCATCGATGCCGCGCGGGAGGGAGTTCACCTTGCCGGCCACGTCTCGATCCCGTCCTACACGCGCGCCAATGCGCTGCAGCAATATGCCTATGTCAATGGACGGCCGGTGCGCGACAAGCTGATCGCCGGCGCGATTCGCGGCGCCTTCGCCGACGTGCTGCCGCGAGACCGGCACGCGGTGACGGTGCTCTTCCTGTCGCTCGATCCCTCGACGGTCGATGTCAATGTCCATCCCGCCAAGGCCGATGTGCGCTTCCGCGACCCCGGCCTGGTGCGCGGGCTGATCGTCGGCGCCATCCGCGAGGCGCTGGCCGGCGCCGGCATCCGCGCGGCGACGACGGGCGCCGCCGGCATGATGGCGGCATTCCGGCCGGGCGCGGCGCCCTACTCGCATCCCGGCCCGGCCAACGGCCATCGCAGCTACGAGGCCGCTTATCACGCTTCCGCCTCCGGAGGGTTCGACCCGTTGCGCTCGGCGCAGCGGCCGCTCGACATGGGCGAAGCACGAGCGCCACGAAACGGCTTCGCCGAGAACGAGCAGGCGGCCTTCGACACCGGGCCGCTCGCCAGCGCCGATGTCCGCGCCGGCATGGCCGAGCCGACTGAGGCGCTGCTCGGCACGGTGCTGGGCGCGGCGCGCGCGCAGGTGCATGAGAACTATATCGTCGCCCAGACGCGGGATTCGCTCGTCATCGTCGACCAGCATGCCGCGCATGAGCGGCTGGTCTACGAGGCGCTGAAGAATGCGCTGCATTCGCGCGCCGTGCCGTCGCAGATGCTGCTCTTGCCCGAGATCGTCGACCTGCCGGAAGAGGATGCCGAGCGACTGGCGATGCATTCCGAGACGCTCGCCAAATTCGGCCTGGGCCTCGAGCGCTTCGGTCCCGGTGCGGTGGCGGTGCGCGAGACGCCCTCGATGCTGGGCGAAACCAATGTGCAGCAGCTGGTGCGCGACCTCGCCGACGAGATCGCCGACAACGACACGGTCGAGACGCTGAAGGATCGACTGGACAGAATAGCCGCCACCATGGCCTGCCATGGCTCGGTGCGCTCGGGCCGGCTGCTCAAGGCCGAGGAGATGAACGCGCTGCTGCGGCAGATGGAGGCGACGCCCGGCTCCGGCACCTGCAACCATGGCCGCCCGACCTATATCGAGCTCAAGCTCGCCGATATCGAGCGGCTGTTCGGGAGGCGGTGAGCGTGCGCCAAGGCCCCTCACCCAGCCTCCGCTTCGCTCGGCTGACCTCTCCCCGGCGGGGAGAGGAGACTTTCGGCGCCGGCGCCAATCTCTTCTCCCCGACGGGGAGAAGATGGCCGCGTAGCGGCCGGATGAGGGGCAAGAAAAGAGCCGCTGGAAGCGGCTCTTTTCTTGAGTCAGGAAAAGTCTTCAATCCACCGGTCTACCGCTTGAAATTCACCACGATCACGCCACCCAGCGCCAGCGCGCCGCCCAGGATGCCGAGCAGCGATGGCACTTCGCCTAGCCAGAAGAAGCCGATCAAGGCGGAGGTCGGCGAGACGAGGTAGAGGAAGTTCGAGGCGCGCGCGGCAGGCAGGCGCGACAGCGCGGTCGCCCAGGCGGCATAGGCGATCAACGAGGGCACGATGCCGAGATAGATGACGGCGCCAAGACCGGCGGTGTCGGCGACCGCCGCCTGCGAAAACGCTTCCGGCAGGAAGGGTGACAGGCAGAGCGCGCCGAGCACCATGTTGGAAGCGGAAATAGTCAGCGGATGATGGCGAGCAAAGAGCGGCTTTTGCACAATGGTGTTGACGGCGGAGCAGAGCGCGGAGCCCAGCACCAGCAGCGCGCCGGCGTTGAAATGAAGGCCGTGCCCGTCGGCCACCGCGATGATGCCGATGCCGGCGAAGGAAATGACCGTGCCGAGCCACGCCAGACGCGAGAAGCGCTCGCCGAGCAGTGCCATCGCCATGATTGCGGTGAAGATCGGGCTGACATTGATGATGAAGCCGGCCGCGCCCGCCGAGACGGTGAGCTCGCCGAAATTGAGCGTGGCGGTGTAGAGCGCGACGAAGATGGCGCCGCCGAAGCCGAAGCGCCACAGCTCGCCCATCCGGGGCAGTGCCGGGCGCTTCACCGCGAGGAAGATGGCGGCCGGAACCGCCGCGATGGCAAAGCGCAGCGCGCCGAGCTCCAGCGGCTGGAAGGCGGCAAGGCCGGCGCGGATCGCCGGGAAAGCCGAGGCCCAGCCGATGACCGTCAGCGTCACCGCGATTGCGGCCGCGGTGTCCATGCGCTGTGTCTCATTCAACGTGCCGGTGTAAGCGCTCATTGCCGTAGCCTCGTCCTTCTGCGTCATGGATGCAGAAAACGCTATTGCCGGCCGATTGACAAACGACCAATTCGAGGGTCAGCTGTGACCATGGATCACAGCTCTGACCAGATATTGCCTCTGGAAACCCTGCGTGCTTTCGATGCGGCGGCGCGAACAGGGAGTTTTTCCGCGGCAGCCGAAAAACTCAACCTCACCCATGGCGCGGTAAGCCGCCAGATCGCCAAGCTGGAAGACTGGCTTGGCTTGAAAGTGTTCGAGCGCAACGCGCGTGGCGTGACGCTGACGATCGAGGGCAACCGGCTGCATTTGAGGACCGCCGAGGCCTTCGCGCTGATCTCGTTCAACTCCGACCGCTGGGTCGAGCCGCGCGGCACCGCCGTGGTGCGGCTGGCCTCGATCCCGTCGGTGAGCGGGCTATGGCTAATGCCGCGCATGGCCGCGCTGGAGAACCATCCGACCAAGCTGCGCATCGTGCTCGACGTCGACAACCGCCAGGCCGATCTCGCCGACGAAGGCATCGACCTTTCGGTGCGCTGCGGGCGCGGCCGCATTCCGGGCCGCGTCTCGGTGCAGCTGTTCGAGGAGCATATTTTCCCGATCGCCTCGCCGGGGCTGGCGAAAGAGATCGGACGAGGCGACCCTGCCCGGCTGCTGAAATTCCCGCTGATCAACGATTCCGACGCGTCCGCCTGGCGCGCCTGGCTCGCGGCGCAGGGCATGGACTATCGCCCGCGTCCGCAGGACCGGCGTTTCGAGGACTATAATCTGGTGCTCGATGCGGCCGCGCATGGGTTGGGCATCGCGCTGGCGCGGCCGCCGCTGACGGCAGACCAGCTCCAATCCGGCCGCATCGTTGCCGTCGACGAGCGCTCTGCGCTCAATCCGGTGTCTTATTGGATGGACCGCCCGGTCGGCCGGCCGCGCGCGGCGGCGGCGGACCTTGCCAGGCGCATTGCCGAACAGGCAGGGCTTGCTCCGGAAAAGCTCGAGGCTTTCCTTCAGGACGGCGTCTGAGCGGGCTTATCGAAGCAACAGAACCATGATGGTGGCGGTCACGGCCGAGACGATTGCCGTGACGACCGAAATTGTCCAGAGCGATACCGCAACAGAATCGGATCGCGGCGCGTGACCAGCCGGACGAACCGCGGCGCCGCGAGGCCGCGGCGCGTTGGCGTTGGCCGCGACCAGCATCGCGGCGGAAGCGACGGTCGGCGAAAATGTGGACAATGGCGGAGTGACCGCGGGGCTCGGCGTGGTGTCGATGACCGCTGCCGGTGGCGGGGCGAAGCCGCGCGGTGCCTGATCTGTATCCGTCGCCGCCCTGCCTGTCGAAGGTCTTGCCGGCGCATCGCCTGAGGCGGCATCGGGCTCCATGACGGCCCGGTAAGCGTCCTCGACCTCGGAGGACGACAGGCGTGGCGATGCCTGAGCTGAAGGGCGCGGCAGCGCGCTTGGCAGCGACTGGGCCGCGATTTGCGCCGCCTGCACCATTGATAGCACCGGCGGCTGGACCAGCGTCTTGATCAAAGCCGCCGTCGCCGGATCGGCCTTGGGCGAGAGCACCGCCTGCGGGGTGAGCGCCTCATTGATCAGCGTGTTCAAGCGGGTCGGAGTGATGTCCATGCCGGGGCTCCGGGAACCATTTGTCGCCGCAGCCATACCGGATGAGCATTGCGTCAAGCTTGACGTTGCTTGCGATTTATGGCGATTGAAACCCGATGAACTGCAGCGTCCTTTCATGATGAACCGTTTTGAAGGCCCGGGCGGCAGGGAAGCCCGGATCCGTTATCTCGACGGCGACTTCCAAGTCACCAGTCCCGGCTCTTTCGTGCGCTGTGCGGTGACGGGCGAGAACATTCCGCTCGACGAGCTCAAATATTGGAGCGTCGCCCGGCAGGAGCCCTATGTGAACGCCGCGGTGTCGCTTGCCCGCGAGATCGAGATGCACCCGGAATTGCGCAAGCGGGGATAAGCCTTGCGAGCCCATGGCGCCTTGGCAGCCAAGCTCGACCGCTCAGGTACTACATTGAAAAACTTCAGGAAATCTCTCAAGATACTTCTTCGCATGCCGCTTGTCATGCGCGCGAGATGGCGCGATCGGGCGGTGTCGAGGGCGCCCCGATTCAAGCTGACGGCCTGCGCCATCTTCCGCGAGGAAGCGCCGTTCCTGGCCGAATGGATCAGGTTCCATCAGAATGTGGGATTCGAGCATTTCTATCTCTACAACAACTTCTCGACCGACGACTTCAAAGCCGTATTGAACCCGTTCATCCAGGAGGGCCTGGTTACGCTGGTCGACTGGCCGCGGCCGGTGGGGCAGCTGTCGGCTTATGGGGACTGCATCCGCAGGCGCTGGCGCGAAGCGTTGTGGATCGGATTCTTCGACATCGATGAGTTTCTTTTCGCGCCCGACGGATGTGACGTAGCCTCGGTTCTGAAGGATTATCGCGACCTGCCAGGCGTTTGCGTCTGGCAAGCTTTCTATGGCTCCTCCGGCCAGGTCGAGCGACCGGAACGGCCGGTGGTCGAGGCCTATACGATGCGAGCCGGGCCGGACATCACGACGGTCAAGACAATCCTCAACCCGCGCATGGTCTACAGGGTGGGCGTCCATCAGTCGAAATTCCTGTCCGGTGAGGGGATGGACACCCGTCGACGGACCATCGTGCCCGGCATGCCTCCCCAGTTCGATATCCTGAGGATCAATCACTACTGGTCGCGATCGCTTTCCGACCTCGACCAGAAAATCCGGCGCGGCGACGCCTCGACTTCCGCGCTGCGCGACAGGGATTGGCATTTCGACTTCGAAAGCAAGCTCAATGTCGAGCGCGACGAGGCGATCCTGCAGGCGATGCGGCGCGCAGGATAGCCGTAGCCACTTGTTCGCCTCCCCTCATCAAGCTCGAAGCTCAGCCCCGCATCTTGCGCTGACGCCAGGCGTCGAGCGTCTCGTCGACAATGCGTTCGGGCACATGATCGAGCTCGAACACGGCCTCGATATCGAGCACGTCCAGCTGGGCGAGAAAACCGGCAGGCGTCTCGCCGTGGCGCAGCCGCGCGGCGTCCTTTGCCGTGGTGACAAGCCGCAGCCCCTCCTGCCGCACAAGCACCAGCAGGTCGGCTAGCTCGTCCTGGGCGTAAAAATGATGATCTGGAAAAGCGCGCGACAGCGCGACTTCGCCACCTGCCGCGCGCACCGTATCGAAGAATTTCTCCGGATGGCCGATGCCGGCAAAGGCCAGGAAGCGGCCGCCGGCGAAGCGCGACGGGTCGGCCGGCTCGACATGCGCCAGGAAGATCGGCCGGCCGGCGCGCGCCGCCTGGCGCACGACGCCGTCGGCGGCGGTCCCCTCGCCCATCTTCAGCAAGCCGCTGGTGAAGACCAGCTGGTCGACGACCTTGGCGCGGAGAGGCCCGCCCGGGATGACGCGGCCATTGCCGATGCCGAAGCGGGCGTCGACCACGACCAGCGCATAGTCGATATGGACGCGCGCCGACTGGAACCCGTCATCCATGATCAGGAAATCGCAGCCACGTTCTTCGATGAGCAGCTTCGCACCGGCGGCGCGGTTCGCCGTCACCGCGACGGGCGCATGTTCGGCCAGGAGCAGCGGCTCGTCACCGACATGCTTGGCGGCGTCGTGATGCGCATCGACGACATGCGGCTTGGCGAACGAGCCGCCATGGCCGCGCGACAGGAAGCCTGGCGTGAGCTGCATTCGTCTGGCCTGCTTGGCCAAAGCGATGGCGACCGGTGTCTTGCCGCTGCCGCCGACGGTAAGGTTGCCGACGCACAGGACCGGCGCTGCGACCTTCTCGCGCGGCGCGTGGCGCATGCGGCGGCCGGCGACCAGTCCATAGATCGCCGATGCGGGCGACAGCGCAAGCACGCGCCAGTCCGGCTTTTCCCACCAGAAGGGTGGCGCTTCGCTGGTCATCGCGCCTGCCCCATGCGTCTCGGCTTCGCGCATCGACTTTTCCAAAAATCGGATCCGATTTCTGGGGTCATGATCTAGCGCCCGTTTGCGCCTTTCAGGCGCGCCTTGACGACCAGAGGCTGGATATAGGGCTCGAGCGATTTCAGCGTGCGGGCAAGCGCACCGCGCATTTCGTCGACTGTGGCGGCACCCGCCGCCATCATCTCGTGGCGCGCCGCTTCGTTGGTCAAAAGGAAATTGACGGCGCCGGCCAGCATGTCGCGGTCGCGCACCAGCTTGGCGCCGCCACTGTCGAGCAGGCGCTGATAGGCCTCGCGGAAATTCTGCACGTTACGGCCGGCCAGCACTGCGGTTTCGAGCATCGCCGGCTCGAGCGGGTTCTGGCCGCCCTGCGAAGTCAGCGAGCGGCCGACAAAAGCGATCTCGGTCAGCCTCAGATAAAGGCCCATTTCGCCGATCGTATCGCCGAGCAGGATGTCGGTATCGTGGGAGATGCGGTCACCCTTGCTGCGCCTTGCCACGGACAGGCCCATGCCGGAAATCTGCGCGGCCAGCGCATCGGCGCGATCGGGGTGACGCGGCACGATGATGGTCAAGAGCCCGTGATGACGCTTGTACAGGCTGGCATGGACCTCGGCGGCCACGACCTCCTCGCCGTCATGGGTCGAGATCGCAGCCCAGGTCGGGCGCTCGCCGATCTGGCGCTGCAGGGTGGCCAAGGCCCGCTCGTCGACCGGCGGCGGGTTGGTGTCGACCTTGAGGTTGCCGGAAACGGTGACCGGCCGGGCGCCCAGCGCGCGGAACCGCTCGCCGTCGACATCCGACTGGGCAATGACGTGGGCAAGATTCTCGAACAGCGCCTCGGCAACGCCGGCGCGCTTCTTCCAGGACATGAAGGAGCGGTCCGACAGCCGGCCGTTGACCAGAACCTGCGGCACGTTGCGGGCGCCAAGTTCCAGGATCGTCATCGGCCAGATTTCCGATTCGGCGATGATCGCCAGTTCCGGCCGCCAGTGATCAAGAAAACGGCTTACCGCGGGCTTGAGATCGAGCGGCACATATTGGTGGATGATGCGGCTGCCGAGGCGCTCTTCGGCGACCTTGGCCGAGGTCACCGTGCCCGTGGTCAAGACGATGTTGACGCCATAGTCGAGGATGCTCTCGACCAGCGGCACCACCGCGATGGTCTCGCCCACGCTTGCGGCATGGATCCAGATCACCGGTCCTTCCGGACGGGGACGGCCGGCGACGCCATAGCGTTCTCGGCGGCGGACACGATCCTCCTTGCCGCGCGAGGCGCGCCAGGCGACATAGGGGCCGATCAGCGGATAGGCGACCGCCCCCGCATAGCGATAGGCAGTCAGGGCCGCACGCGCCCAGCGCTCGCTCATTTGCCGCCGTCCACGAGGCGATAAGCCTCAGCCGTCGCGGCGTTGAGGGAGGCCGTGACCTCCTGGCGCTTGCGCTCCATCTCGGCGTCATCGGCATCGGCGGGCACGAAGACAGGCTGGCCCACGATGACCGCGGAGCGGCCGAACGGCAGGTTGATTGTGGTCTTGTCCCAGCTCTTCTCCAGCACCTTGCGGCGGCTGGTGGCGATGGCCGATGGCAGGATCGGCCGGCCGGAAAGCCTTGCCAGGAGAACGATGCCAAGCCCAGCGTCGCGCGGCGTGCCATTCGGAATGTCGGCGATCATGGCGACGTTCTTGCCGGTGGCGAGCGCCTTCCTCAGCGCGATCAGGGCCTTGGCGCCGCCCTTGTCCAAATGCCTCGAATTGTTGCGGCCGCCGGAGCCGCGCACCGCCTCGATGCCGAATTTCTCGATCATCAGCGCCTGGAGCTCGGCGTCGGCGCTGCGCGAAACCATGGCGACCAGCGGCCGGCCCTCGGGGTAATAGGCAGGGGTCAAAAGATGCTGACCGTGCCAGAGCGCGATGATGCCCGGCTCAAGATGCGCATAAGCCCCGCCGGCTACTCGGGTCGAGCCGTCGACGAGCGGGCTGGTAACCCGAATCAGCCGCAAGAACCAGGCGAACAGGCTGGCGATGAAGTTCTTGACGAAACTCGACTGTGCCAACGGCTCGCGGATGCGCCGCCACAGCGTGCGCGTTCCGCCGCGTCTGCCGGCGCGCGGCCGGGTCGCCCCTTTCACCGCTTCATGCTCCATCGACGTCAACCGCCGACCTTCGATTCTGGATCGAGCAAGCGGTGCAGATGAACAACGAAATAGCGCATATGAGCATTGTCGACACTTGCCTGCGCCTTCGCCTTCCAGGCGGCGTGCGCCGATTGATAGTCGGGATAGATGCCGACAATGTCGAGCGCGTCCAGGTCGCGAAACTCGGTTCCACCCAGCTTTTTCAGCTCGCCACCGAACACCAGGTGCAAAAGCTGCTTCTTTCCGTCTTCCACGGCCATGCCGATCCTTCGCAGATTCATGAGTTTTGTGAAACGTTTAGCCCAAAGCAGCCGATTTTGGAACTGCGGGCCGACTCACCCTTGGTCAATCCCCGCGATCACCCTGGCGAGCACGCCGAGCAGTTCGCCGCTGCCCGCGGCGAGCGCGCCATGGTTGATCACCTCGCCGGCATAGCGCGGCGGCTTGCCGGTGCGGTCGAGCAATGCTCCGCCCGCCTCGGCAAGGATGAGGTCGGCGGCGGCGATGTCCCAGTCATGCGCGCTCGGCTTGACGAAGGTCGCATCGAGCTTTCCGGCGGCGATCATCGCCAGCCTATAGGCAAGCGAAGGGATGTAGGCCGTCCGCCGCAGTCTGTCCTGCCATGCCGGCGGCATCAAGTCGACCAGCGGCTTGGGCCCGCCGATATCGACGCTTTCGCCCAGCGGGCGCACATGGATGCGCTTGTCGTTGAGATAGGCGCCCTCGCCCGGCAGCGCCCAATAGGTCTCGCGTTTGGCCGGGCATTCGAGCACGCCGGCGAGCGAGCGCCCGTCCTCGACCACGGCGACGCTGACGCACCAGGAATGCAGGCCGTCGAGAAAGCCGCGCGTGCCGTCGATCGGGTCGACCACGAAGGTGCGGCGGGCCGACAGCCTGGCATGGTCATCGGCGGTCTCCTCCGACAGCCAGCCATAATCCGGACGCAGCCGGAGCAAGGTCTCGCGCAGGTAGGTATCGGCGGCATGATCGGCCTCGCTCACCGGCGAGGTGCCGCCCTTCATCCACACCTGCGGGTTCTTGCCGAAATAGCCCATGGCGATGGCGCCGGCCTCGCGGGCGGCATCGCGCAGCAAAGCGAGGTCGTCGCGGGCGTCGCTCGAGATCAATTGGTCAAGCGCCGGCAAGGGTCATTCCTTCGATCAGGAGCGTCGGCGCCGCGGTGCCGAAATTGCGGTCGAGATCGTTCGCCGGGACCATGTTGATGAACATGGCCTTCAGATTCGAGGCGATCGTCACCTCGGCGACCGGATAGGCCAATGCGCCGTTCTCGATCCAGTAGCCGGAAGCGCCGCGGCTGTATTCGCCGGTCACCATGTCGACGCCCTGGCCAAACACCTCGGTGACATAGAAACCGCTCTTCAACGACGCGATCAGATCTTCCGGCGAGCGCTCGCCGGGCTCGATGGCAAGGTTGGTCGAGGACGGCGAAACCGACGAGCCGCTGCGCGAGCCGCGCCCGTTGGTGACAAGGCCGAGCTCGCGCGCGGCCGAGGTTGACAGGAACCAGTGATTCAAGACGCCCTTCTCGACCATCAGCAGCTTCTCGCCCTCGATGCCCTCGCCATCGAAGGGGCGCGAGGCCTGGCCGCGCCGCCGCAAAGGCTCGTCGGTGACGGTGATCGCGGCCGACGCCACCTGCTTGCCCATCATGTCGCGCAGGAAGCTGGTCTTCCGGGCGACCGCGGCGCCGTTGATGGCGCCGGCGAGATGGCCGGCAATGCCGCGCGCGACGCGCGGATCGAACACTACGTCGACCGGGCCGGTCTTAGCCTTGCGGGCGCCGAGGCGACGAACGGTACGTTCGCCCGCCTTGCGACCGATGTCCTGCGGCGTGTCGAGGTCGGCGAAATGCTGGCGCGACGAGAATTCGTAGTCGCGTTCCATCGCGGTTCCCTCACCCGCAATGACGCTGGTCGAGCGCGAGAAGCGCGAGGCGACATACTGGCCGACAAAGCCATGCGATGTGGCGAGAACCAGGCCGCCCATGCCGGCGCCGGCGCTGCTGCCGGCGGAATTGGTGACGCCCTTGACGGCCAACGCGGCCGCTTCGGCGGCAAGGGCAGCTTCCTTAAGCTCGTCTGCCGATACCTCTGTCGGGTCAAAGAGATCGAGATCGCGCAGATTGCGCGCGAGCAGCGCGGGATCGGCGAGGCCCTGGAACGGGTCTTCGGGCGAAACCCTGGCCATCGCCACGGCACGCTCGGCGAGCGCCTTCGGGTCGGATGCGGCGGTGGCCGAGACGCTCGCCACACGCTGGCCGACGAAGACGCGCAGCGACACGTCCTCGCTCTCCGAGGATTCGGTGCCTTCGACCTTGCCCAGCCGAACCGAGACGCCGGCCGAACGGCCGCGCACCGCCACCGCGTCGGCCGCATCGGCGCCGGCGCGCTTGGCGGCCTCGACGAGCGCCGCGACGCGATCGGTCAATTTCGCTGCGTCGAGCTTATCGGTCATGCGGTTGTTCCTGTCTGTTCACGCGGTCTGTCAGGTCGGGATCACGCCCGCGCCCATCCATCGATGCTCACGCACCGTCTGTGGATGCTCACGCACCATCTGCTGGGTGCTCACGCACCATCTATTGTTCCATTGCCGCTTGCGCAATGGGCTCGGGACAATCAGGATACCGCGGCCAAACCGTCCAAAGCGACCGGAAGGGGTTCCGGTCGCTGGAACAGTGTCTCGTTCTGGCGAAATGGGCTTGGCCGCGCGCGCTTCAGCGCCGGGCTAATGGGGGAAGGATGGACTATTTTGTCGACGGAGAGTTTACCCATGACTGGACCTCCCATCACCTGACGCTTTGGGAGGAGTTTCTCGGCGACAAGGCCGGCACGGCGACGGCTGTGCTCGAAATCGGCTCGTTCGAGGGGCGTTCCGCGCTGTTTTTCCTGCAATTCCTGCCAAAATCCCGCATTATCTGCGTGGACAGCTTCCAGGGCAGCGAAGAGCATCTCGAGCCTGGCTCGAAGCATGAATCGGATATGGCCGAGGTCGAACGACGCTTCGACCGCAACCTCAAGCCCTTCGCCGGCCGGGTCGAGAAACGCAAAGGCCATTCGTTAACGATCCTGCCCGGCCTTGCCGGCGAAGGAAGGCTGTATGACGTGGTCTATGTCGACGGCGACCATTGCGCCACGTCCGTCTACAGCGATGCCCGAATGGCCTGGGACCTGCTCGACAATGACGGTGTCATGATCCTGGACGATTACCGGTGGGGGCCGGATCTGCCGATGGCCAGGCGTCCCCAGGCAGGGATCGAAGCCTTCCTGAGCCAGATCGCCGGGGAATACGAGCTGTTGCACCGGGGCCAGCAGATCGTCATTCGCAAGAGCGAGATCGTCGCGGCCAAGTCATTCACGATCGCCGGCCGCGACATTGACGGGCTCGCCGGCGGCGCGCTGTCGCCGCCGCTGGTCAGCTTCGTCGTCATCAACTGGAATTACGGCGGCTACGTCGGCGCGACGATCGATTCCATACGCCGGCAGGACTACCCGCATTTCGAGTGCATCGTCATCAACAACGGCTCGACCGATGACAGCGCGCAGGTGATTGCCCGGCATGTCGAAGGCGATCCGCGTTTCCGGGTCGAGACGCTGGCGCAGAACCACGGCCAGCTCGGCGCCGCGCTGTGGGCTCTGGAGAAGGTGAACGGCGGATTCGTCACCTTCGTGGACGCGGACGACGTGCTGTTCGACAACTACGCTTCGACGCACATTCAGGTGCATATGGCATTGCAACGAAGCGTCGGCTTCACTTCGGCCAACGTCGCGGAGATGGACTCGACAGGCATAGCCCTGACGGCCTCGTACCAGCAACTCCGGCTGAACAGACCGGGCGCGCAGCGAGGCCTGCGAGGTGAGCGGACCGTGCTGCGGCTGCCGACTGTCTCCCCGTCGCAATACCGGCTCCTCGACGCCAGCACGGCGACCATACCGCGTGGGCACGTCGGCTGGTTCTGGGCGCCGGGCAGCGCCAACATGTTCCGCACCTCGGTTCTGCGTCTGTTGCGGTTGGACGATGGCGGCAAACCTTGGATGACGTCGGCCGACGGCTATTTCAATACGATATGCCATGCGGTTGCCGGCAGCGCGCTGATCGACATGCCCTTGTCCGGCTATCGCCTGCACTCAAGCAATTATTTCGCCACGGGCGAAAGCATGGAGGGCATTCGCACCGGTACCAGAGAATACGCGGCCAAATTGCGGAAATTCACATATGAAAGCGTCAAGTATCTGATCGAAGGAAGCGAAAGGTTCGACTGGCTCTTAGGGGGCGAGTTCTGGCCGGTCGTGGACCGGGTCACGCGAGAAAACCCCGACAGGCTGCGCGACTATTTCAGCGACGAGATCGCGGTCGAGATATTCAAGCGCAACGCGCCGCAATTAAGGTCTGTTTTCGGTGCCAGGAGGTTCGGCAGAGAGGTCCTGGTCCGCTTTTCCGGAGCCCAGGCAAGATCTGTCCTCAGAGCCGGTTTCGGAGGCCGAATTCCGATGCGCGTCCTCTCGAAATCGCTGTTCCGCGATGCCCGCATCTCTCTGAGGATCGGACGGAAGCGATAATGACCGCGCCAAAGATCAGCTTCGTCATCATCAACCACAATTACGGCCAGTATGTCGGCCAGGCGATATCGAGCGTTCTGTCGCAGGATTACGCCGAGTTCGAATGCCTTGTCCTCGACAACGCCTCGACCGATTCAAGTCGGGATGCGATCAGGCAATTCGAAAACGCGGACGACAGGTTGCGCATCGAATATCTGGATAGAAACCTCAATCAAATGGGTAGCTTTCTACATGCCATCGACCGGCTGTCGGGCGAGCTGGTCTGTATCGTCGATGCCGACGATTTCCTATTTGCGAACTTCGCCGCGTTTCACGTCCAGCTTCACCTCGATTGCGGCGATCGGATCGCGGTGACATCGGGGGACGTTTGTGAGGTTGATGGAACCGGCGCCATGCTGACGCCAAGCTACGCATTCTTTTTGCATAGCAAGGCCGGCACGGCGATGTGTCCCGGCGACGCCGAGGGCGTGCCGCGTTTGTTAAGCCAGTCTGACCGGGAGCTGTTGTGGCGACAATCGACACTCATCGCGCCACACGAACATGGGTGGCATTGGTCGCCAGGTACGGCGAACATGTACAAACTATCGTTCCTGAAACGGGCACGGCCAATGTTGAACGTGGTCAACTCAACGTCCACCGACAACTATTTCATGCCGTTCCTGAGCGCCTTGGGCGGCTCGGGTTGCATCGACATACCGCTTTCGGCCTATCGGATACACGGCAGGAATCGCTACAGTGTCATTCCGGCAGGCCCGGGCTTACGGCCGACCAGCAAACAATCCGCCGCGCGCACCTATGCAGACAGGAAGGCAATGATCCGGACTCTGGCGTCACGTGCCCGCGATTTCGTTTCCACGCACGCCGAGACGTTCTGGATGATAATGGACGCCGCCCCTGTCCCCGACGGGGTTTCCCGGCATGACTATTTCAACGATCCAGTTATCCAGGACATACTGCGCGAACATTTTGACGAACTCGTCGCTGCGTGTGGCAAAACACAAACCAGCAAGGAATTGCGTGCGCGCATGGGGCGAAAGAGCTACGACGTGTTCATGGCCAGGGTGCGCGATGGAAATGCCGGCGCGAACAGGACAGCGCCATGAAGTGCTTGCAGCTCAGTGGTTGGCTACCGGGGCCCAGATCACGTCGTCGATCCTTGCGGCTCCCGTCGCCAGCATCACCAACCGATCGAAGCCGAGGGCCGAGCCGCTGGCTTGCGGCATGACGGCCAAAGCGGCGAGGAAATCCTCGTCCAGCGGATAGCGCTCGCCATAAATGCGCTCTTTCTCGTCCATCTCGGCGACGAAGCGGCGGCGCTGCTCGGCTGCGTCGGTCAGCTCGCCGAAGGCGTTGGCAAGCTCGACGCCGCAGCAATAGAGCTCGAAGCGCTCGGCAACGCGCGGATCCTGCGCGCTCGGCCGGGCGAGCGCCGCTTCCGAAATCGGATAGCCATATAAGATGGTGGCCCGCCCCTGCCCCAGCACCGGCTCGATTTTTTCGACCATCACCCGGCTGAACAGGTCGGCCCAGTTGTCGTCGGGCGCAGTGCGCAGGCCGGCGCGGACCAGTGCCTCGTGAAGGGCGTCGCGGTCCGTGCTGCCGTCGGCCGACACGGTCGCCAGCAGGTCGATGCCGGCATGGCGCAGGAAAGCCTCCGCCACGCTCAGCCGCTCCGGTTCGGCGAAGGGATCGGCCTCGCAACCGCGAAAACGGAAACTCTTGGCACCGGCCTTTTCCGCGGCGAGCGCCAGGAATTCGGCGCAGTCGGCCATCAGAAGCTCAACTGTATCGCCGACGCGGTACCATTCGAGCATGGTGAACTCGGGGTGGTGCAACGGCCCGCGCTCGCGGTTGCGCCAGACCGGGCCGAGGCTGAAGATGCGTTCCTCGCCGGCGGCGAGCAGCTTCTTGCAGGCAAATTCCGGCGAGGTGTGGAGATAGAGCTGCCGGCGCGATGCGTCGGGCCCGATCGCCTCGGTGGCGAAGGCGGCGAGATGCGCCTCGTTGCCCGGCGAAACCTGCAGCGCCGAGGTCGTCACCTCGACGAAATCGCGCTGCGCGAACCAGCCGCGCAGGGCGGCGGCGATGGCATTGCGCGCCATCAGCCGGGGCCGGCGGTCGGCATGGATATGCGGCGTCCACCAGGGCGAAGCGGCGGTCATGGGCAGGAAAATCGCCCGACAGGCTGGCGGTTCGGCGCAAGATGCGCTAGGGCGCACGCGATGGCCGCCGTCGCCGCTTCGCGGAAATCGACGCTTGCAGGCCGAAAAACTCGAACGGGATCGAATATCGTGGTCAAGGTCATCGCCAGTTCCTTACGCAAAGGCAACGTCGTCGATAAGGACGGCAAGCTTTATGTCATCCTCTTTGCCGAAAACATCCACCCTGGCAAGGGCACGCCAGTGACCCAGCTCGATATGCGCCGCATCGGCGACGGGGTGAAGGTTTCGGAGCGCTACCGTACGACCGAAATGGTCGAGCGCGCCTATGTCGAGGAGCGCGAGCACACCTTCCTCTATTCCGATGGCGAAGGTTTTCACTTCATGAACCCGGAAAGCTACGACCAGGTCGTGGCTTCCGAAGCCGTGGTCGGCGACATGGCGCCCTATCTGCAGGAAGGCATGGCCGTGCAGCTCGCGCAGTTCAACGGCGTGCCGATCTCGCTGGTGCTGCCGCAGCGCGCCACCTTCGAGGTGGTCGACACCGAGCCTGTCACCAAGGGCCAGACGGCGTCTTCGTCCTACAAGCCGGCGATGCTCTCCAACGGCGTGCGCACCGCCGTGCCGCCGCATATCTCGGCCGGCACGCGCGTCGTGGTGATGACCGCCGACGGCTCTTACGTCGAACGCGCCAAGGACTGAGATCTTAGGGCGATTTGAAATGGCTCGCCTGAGCACAGGCGGGCCTGCAATCACGCAGAGTTGGCTTTTTTGACCCGTATCCGCCAGTTTCGGCTGCGGACGATCGCTTTACGCCTCACTTCAGCCGCGCGAACCACGAATGCCGACACCTGAAAGCTGAAATATTGTTGGCACCAAAGGCCCGCGCCGCCTCATGGGCATCTGCTGATTGCCCAATACCCAGCGCACGCTGCGTTTATCAAAGGCAGTTACACCCCGAACATTTAGCGAAAGGCGAGGCACGCTTGTAGCGCCGCATCATTCCTTTGATGGATTTCAGAGGCCAAAAAGCAAGATAGCGTGCGGCGCGCGGAACGGGCGCGGTCGCCGTCATGCAAATAAGCAACAAACAGGCTCCTGCTCTGCAGGCAGTGATGAAAGAGGCCAAACGCGCCATAACGCCGCTGATCTGGTTCAGCGGCGGCATCAATATACTGATGCTCACCAGCTCGTTCTACATGCTTCAAGTCTACCACCGGGTGCTATCCAGCCACAGCGTGGAAACTTTAGCAGCATTGTCGTTGATGGCCTGCGCCGCGATCCTGACAATGGCAGGGCTCGAAATGGTACGCGCCCGCCTGCTGTCAACCGTAGGCGCCTGGATGAACTCGAGGCTGGCTCCAGTCCTGTTGACCGCGTCAGTAGAGCAGTCGGCCGCCGCGCCGGGTCAAGGCACCACGCGGTCTCTGCGCGATCTCGACCAAGTGCGGAATTTCTTCACCAGCCCGAGCATCTACCCAATCCTCGACGCACCGTGGGCGCCAATCTTCTTCATCGCCATCTTCTTCATGCATCCGTGGCTCGGCTGGTTGGCGCTGGCCGGCGGGTGTGTGTTGTTCGCGCTGGCATTGCTCAACGAACTCGCTACCCGCAAACCGCTCACAGAGGCCGGCAACGCACAGGCGCGGGCCTTCATCCAAGCTGACTCGACAGTCCGCAACGCCGAGGTCGTCCAGGCCATGGGTATGCTGCGGCCATTGCTCGCCAGATGGCAAGAACAGCAGGATGAGGCGAGCATCGGACAAGCCGCTGCCGGCAACCGCGCCAGTGCCATCGCATCTGTCGCGCGTTTCTGTCGGATGGCTTTGCAAATGGCCATGCTCGGCCTCGGCTCTTACCTGGTGCTGCAAAATGAGGCCTCTCCCGGCATCATGATTTCATCCTCAATCTTGATGGGTCGCGCGCTGGCCCCTGTGGAGCAAGCGATCAGCACGTGGAAGGCGACACTTGGGGCACGCGCCGCCTATAAGCGTCTCACCGCGTTTGTCGGCCAGCGACCCGAGGCCAAAGCAGTGTTGTCTTTGCCACGCCCACAAGGAAAGCTCGAAGCAGAGAACATTGTCCTCGCCCGACAGGGTGGTGGTGAGCCTGTCTTGAAAGGCGTGAGTTTCCAACTCAAGCCCGGTGAAGTGATGGCGCTCATCGGCCCGAGCGCATCCGGCAAGACAAGTCTGGCCCGCGTTCTCGCCGGCGCTTGGCGACCATCAGCCGGTCGCGCTTTGCTCGACGGCATGGACGTCGCCGAGTGGCCCGCCGAGGACCGTGGTCGGCACGTCGGGTATTTGCCGCAGGACATCGAGTTGTTCGCCGGCACGATCACCGAGAACATCGCCCGCTTCGCGAAGCTCAGTCCCGCGGTCTTCAACAGCGTGATCAAGGCCGCGCATCTGGCGGGCGTTCACGAATTGATCAAGGGCTTGCCGAAAGGCTACGAAACTCAAGTAGGGGACTCAGGCGCATCGCTGTCGGGCGGACAGCGCCAACGAATCGGGCTGGCACGAGCACTTTACGGCGATCCGGCCCTCATCATCCTGGACGAACCGAACTCCAACCTCGACCGCGATGGCGAAGACGCGCTGATCGCCGCCATCAGCGCAGTCAAGGCGACGGGCACCACAATCATCCTGATCGCACACCGCCCAAGCATCATGGAGAAAGTCGACAAGGTGCTGGTGCTCAATCAGGGCAGACAAGAATTATTCGGGGCGCGTGACACGGTCTTCAACGAACTCGCCGCCAGCGCCAGGAGAGTGGCCCAGCTGCCCAACACCACTCACGTCACGGCGGTCACGTCATGACCCGCGCAAACCCAGCAGACAACGATATGAACATAGTCGCTCTCCCCCAGCCACTGCCACCCCCGCCGACGTTGCAACCGCTCCGTCTCAGAGCCGTCACGAACGCCGGTTTCTCAATCATGTTCCTGTTCTTCGGCGTGGCCGGCGGCTGGGCGGCCCTGGCACCGCTCGACAGCGCGGCGGTGACGACCGGAGTGGTCAAGGTCGACGGCGACCGCAAACTCATCCAGCACCTCGAGGGCGGCATTATCGCCGAACTGGACGCCGTCAACGGCGATGTCGTCAAGAAGGGCAAAGTGCTCATCCGTCTCGACAACACGCAAGCCAAGGCTCAACTGGACTCGATCCAAAACAAGATCGCCACACGCGAGGCGCTCGTCGCCCGTCTCCGGGCCGAACGCGATGGCAAGGACACGATCGAGTTCGACCAGGCATTGCTCGACAACCCGGACCCTGCCGTCAAGGACGCGGTGGCCACTCAACGTGACGTCTTCAACGCGAAGCACCGCAACCTGAAGGACGAGAAGGCAATCCTCGACGAACGCCGCCAGCAGACCGCCGAGCAAATTGCCGGACTGCAACAGCTTATCGCGACCGAGGACAAGCGGATCGCGGCATTGGCGAACGAGAACAAAGACCTCGAGACTTTGCTCAGCAAGGGGCTCACCACCCGCGAACGCAACCTGACGCTCACCCAACAACAACGCCAGACCGAGGGAGAACGCGCCACGAATGTCGCATCGATTGCCCGCGCCCGCAGCTCGATCGCCGAAATCGACATGCAAATCCTCAACCTAACAACTCAACAATTGAACGAGTCCGTTGACGAATTGAGCAAGGTCGAAGCGGAGCTGTTCGACTTCCGGCAGCAAGCGCGCGCGGCCGCGGATGTCCTCAAGCGCACCGACATCACCGCGCCCGTCGACGGAATCGTAATGGACGTGAAAGTTCACACGGCGGGCGGAGTGGTGAAACCCGGCGACACGCTGATGACGGTCGTGCCGCTCGGCGAGAAGCTGGTTGTCGAGACAATGGTCAAGCCCGAGGACGTCGAGACGGTCGCCCCTGGCCAGACGGCCTATGTCAGCTTCCCGGCCTTCGCCAAATACAACCTGCCGCAGCTCAGCGGAGTTGTGGAAACGGTGTCGGCCGATCGATTGGTGGATGAGCGCACGAACGCTCCCTACTTCTCCGCGACGGTGATCATCAACAAGAGCGAACTGGCCAAGCTTGACGGTCGCCGGCTGCTGCCGGGCATGACGAGCGAGGCCATGATCAAGACCGGTACCCGCACGGCGCTGGCTTATCTCGCCGAACCGCTCACGCAAAACATCCGTCGCTCTTTGCGTGAGAAATAATGCAAACATCAGTGGCTCACGTGCGTATCCATGTCACAACAAGGGAGGATCCAGATTAAAGACACAAGTCTACACCTCACTCGTTATGTCCATTCCCACACCATAGAGTTATAAATCGCACAATTGTGTGCGCAGTAGGGAGGAAATACCGTGGCGAAAAATCCAGTAATTATAACAATCGGCCCCGATTTCTCACTGTCAGCGGCCAGCGTCGACCTGAACTTGCATAACCACACAGTGCAGCTCGAAGAGAACCCCCCGAGCGCGACAGTCGTCGACGAGTCCGCTTACTTCGCCGGCAGTAACGGCATCTCCTACACCACCGACTTCACCAACCCCACCGGGGATTATCTCCGTGTTTACACCGGCTCGGAATTCTCAGACCGAATGATCGGCGACGATCTCCTCAACCATCTTCTCGGCGGCGGCGGCAACGATTTCATATACGGCGGCGGCGGTAACGATTGGATTGAAGGCGGTGACGGCAGCGATTCTATTGCCGGTGACGCCGGCGACGATTCCCTCTACGGCAACGCCGGCGACGACACCATCAAAGGTGGTGACGGTAACGACTTTATCAGAGCCGGTGACGGTAACGATATCATCAACGGCGGGGCCGGTGATGACGCCATCTATACCAGTGACGACAGCCAAGCCCACTACTCCCCCGGTGTCGACATAGTCAATGGCGGTGGCGGCAACGATTTTATCAGGGCCGGCCGTGACGGCGGCATATTCAATGGCGACGCTGGCAACGACACCATCACCGGCAGCGAGGGCCAGGACACTATCAACGGCGGGGCCGGCAACGACACCCTCTACGGCGACAACGGCGCTATGAATCGCAACAGCACCGACACCATCCACGGCGGTGCCGGTGATGATTATATCGAAGGTGACGTCATGTTTCTCCCGTCCGGCAGAGCTAACTTCCTGTACGGTGACGGGGGCAACGACACTATCGTCGGGTTTATCGGTGACGACACCATCAATGGTGGGGCCGGCAACGACACCATCGAAGGGGGTAGGGCGAATTTCTCGATCAATTCCGGCAGCGACACCCTGACGGGCGGCGGGGGTAACGACACCTTCGTCTTCCACAGCCACACCTTCGTCGCCGGCCAACATGACGTCATCACCGACTTCAAACACGGTGACGATAAGTTCGACCTGAGGGACACTCACGACACCGCGTTCCTGCAAGGCCCCAACTTTAACTCGGCACAGTCGGCTATCGATTATCTCCACGCGCACAATCTCTCTGTCGAGAGTACAGTAGTAAAGGTCATCGACGGTTCTGCCGTCGACGTCGTCAGTTTTAGCGACGACGCCGGCACTCTCGACCTCAACGTGTCGGTAAGCGCGTCGGCGGCGGCGCATATCACACAGGCGGACTTCCTCTTCGGCGCTCTGGTGTAACCTACAGTGAGGGGCGGCGCACAAGTCCCCCCAACACCTGATAGTGAGATACACGTATGCGGACAGAGGTAGGGAGTGCGCGGTTTAGCGGGTGCCCGAAGCGGTATCAGAGCCGACCTGGCCGCCTCCATACACCTCGGCCTCGGGCGGCGATAATGCAGACGGCTTCCAAATCTCCGACGGCTCGGCGGCGTGGACAAAGTCTGCTGCCGGGTATGTCGAGCGAGGCCATGATCAAGACCAGCACCCGCACCGTGCTGGCATATCTTGCCGAACCGCTCACGCAAAATATCCGTCGCTCATTGCGCGAGAAATGAAATCTTCAACAGCTCCGTACGCATCCTTTTCACAACAAAGGAGAACCCAGACCAAAGACACATATTTCATATCCGCAGTGTAGCGCCACAACGCGCACAATCTTGTGCACAACAGAGAGATGAATACCATGACTAAAAAGCCAGTCTTAGTATCAGTCGGCCCGGATTTCTCGCAGTCGACGGCGAGTGTCGATCTGAATCTGCACACCCACACAGTCCAATTAGAAGAGAACATCCCGCCGAGCGCGACAGTCACCAACGAGGCAGCTTATTTCGCCGGCGGGACCGCATACACCACCGATTTCACATACACCGGCACCTGGTTCGGTTCGGCTTTCTCCGACCGAATGATCGGTGACGATCTCACCAACCTATTTTCCGGTGGCCCCGGCAACGATTTCCTCCACGGCGGCGCCGGTGCCGACGCCCTCAACGGCGATGACGGCAACGACTTCATCACCGGCGGGGCCGGGGATGATCTTCTCGACGGCGGCGCCGGCAACGACACGATCAATGGCGGCGCTGACAACGACACAATCCGAGGCGGTATCGACAGCGACGTGATTTACGGCGGTACCGGGGACGACACTATCTACGGCGGCAGCGGGATTCGCCCGAGCGACGGTCAGGATCACACTCCCGGCGACACGAACGACACACTCTACGGCGGTGCCGGCAACGACACGATCTTCGGCAACGCCGGCGACGACTATATCGACGGCGGTGCCGGCAACGATACCCTCTACGGCGACGACACCGCCACCTCCCCCACCAGCGGTAACGACACCATCCACGGCGGTGCCGGCGATGACGTGGTAGAAGATAGTCACGGTACCAACACCCTATACGGCGATGCCGGGAATGACACGATATTGGGTGGAGACCAGAACGATACCATCTATGGCGGCAGGGGCGCCGACATCATCCTCGGCGGCGCTGGCGCGGACTGGATGTCGGCGAATAACGGCATCACCACCGGGGACGGCGCCCGGGACACCTTTGTCTTCTTCTCGGGCGACTCATCGGCGACCGTGCAGGACACCGTCCAGGGATTCAAGCATGGCGAGGATAAAATCGATCTGCATGAATCCCGGCATGTCGCTTTGATCCTTAACGACGCTCCCGGTAGTAGCGGAACTTTCGCCTCCTCCCAGGCAGCTCTCGACTATCTTCACGGACACAACATATCCGCCGAAGGAGCAGTGGTGAAAGTCGACACCGGCAGCAGCGGGCTCATTGTCGGTTTCAGCGACGACGCCGGTACAATCGACCTAAACGTGGCGGTAGGCGAGACGGCGGCAGCCCACATCACCGAATCAGACTTCCTCTTCGCGTAGAAAAGCTGCGCCTGTAAAATTTGCAGTGGAGTACGAGCGCCAAGTCTCGGTTACTAGGTCAGCCCTTTTGGAGCGCGGCGCTCCGGCGGGGCGGCTGCGTAATGCCGACAACAGGAGCCTCCCGACGCCGATCGAGAAGGCTGGCTGGCTGGTTGCGTGATTGTCCTGCCCGGTAGACGTGCAGGGTGGACAATGAGGATAAGGCGCTGCCATTGTGCCGACAGAAATCCATATCAGTACGGTAGAGGACCAGGGAGCGCTGGGCATCAGCCCGCCTGCGACCAAGCGGGCCACGGGTCAGCACGGTGTCCGCCGTCTGTCAGCGACGGCGGCAACAAAGTGGTGACCTTGGCCCCAAAGCCCAGCTTGGCTAGAGTTCGAAAGATGCTGGACGCTATTCACCACGTCGCGCTTATCTGCACCGACTACGATCGGTCGCGACGGTTCTATGTCGAGCTCCTCGGCCTGGACCTGATCCGCGAGGTCTATCGGGAGGAGCGGCAGTCCTGGAAGGCCGACCTGCGGATCGGATCCGCCCAGCTGGAATTGTTTTCCTTCCCTGCCCCAGCGCCGCGGCCGTCTTATCCAGAGGCGACAGGGCTGCGGCACTTGGCATTTGCTGTGGGGAACCTCGAAGCCGTAGTTGCGCGCCTGGAAGCCGCCGGCGTTGCCGTAGAGCCAATCCGGATCGACCCATATACGGGTCGGCGCTTCACCTTCTTTAGCGACCCGGATGGATTGCCGTTGGAACTCTACGAGGCGCAATAAAGTACCGTCTAATACGACAGTCGGCATATCGCGCGCAGCAGCGATCCGGGCGGAACCCTAAGACGGGTGACCAGTTGAAAGGGTTTGGAATGGAGACAACGTCATGGCCGACGGTTCCGACTTGCAACCCGCTGCTGCGATCGCTCACAAGAACCGCGCCCGCCAGCCGAACGAGAGCGTCGAGTACCGCAAGGCGCGCGAGGCCCTGTTGATCGAGGAGATCGAACTCAACCGCCATATCGCGCGCGTCGCCGCCCAGCGTCGCGCCTTGCCGCCTGGCGGCGAGGTGAAGGGCGACTATCAATTCATCGGCGAAGCCAGTAGCGTGGCCGGCGCCAATCCCGTCGGCTTCGAGGAGCTCTTCGGCGATAAGGACACTCTGTTCGTCTACAACTGGATGTATGGCCCCAAGCGCCAGCGCCCTTGCCCCATGTGCACCGCTCTGCTGAGCTGCCTGGACGGCAATGCCGACCACCTCCGCCAGCGAATTGCCCTCGCCGTCGTCGGCCTTTCGGCCATCGAGCGGCAGATCGCCTTCAAGGTAGAGCGTGGCTGGAAGAACCTGCCTTTCTACGCCGACGTCAACGGGAATTTTAGCCGGGATTACCACGCGATCATGGACGATGGGACCGACACCGCCGCCGAAAACGTCTTCACCCGGCGCGACGGAACCATCCGGCACTTCTGGGGCGCGGAATTGGGTTTCGAGTCAGCCGATCCAGGCAAAGACCCGACAACCGAGCCGGACTTGATGATGCTGTGGAACGTCCTGGACTGGACGCCGGAAGGTCGCGGGACCGACTGGTACCCGAAGATCACCTACTAAGCGGTCGAGATGGTTTGCCAGGGTCTGGCGTAGCGGAAAGGGTGGAGACCTGCCAATCCGCTCGCGGTCCCGCTTAAGGCATTCGCCAGTTTGTCATCAAGCGTCTGCAACTGGCGCTCAGCGGTCTATCCGCTTGCGAGCGTTCGGCGTAGCGGCTCATGCCGATGCTGAATCAGAGTCGACATGATCTGAAAACTGCCGGTCGGCCCCCTTCGGAGACGTGACGATGAGAGCACGGTGGTGTAGAGTATGTGCGCCGAGAATAGAGTAGCAGGGTGGTGTCTCCTGCCCCCGTAAGGGTTCTTCCCCGCCACGGCGTCAAAATCCCAAGATGGGTGATGGCGCGTGGCCTCGTGGTTCGCTCCGTCACCAACAGGAGCGACTATGAACTACCTTTACCTAGCGGGTGCGATTGTAGCCGAAGTCGTCGGCACCGGCTTTATGAAGCAGTCGGACGGCTTTTCGAGACTGGTCCCAAGCATCATCACGACGGTCGCCTACGCAATCGCATTTTACTGTCTATCACAGACATTAAAGACGATCCCGACGGGCGTCGCGTACGCCGTTTGGTCGGGGTCAGGCATCGTGCTCATCACTGCAATTGCTTGGGTGTTCCAGGGACAGAAATTGGACGTGCCCGCACTGCTGGGAATTGGATTGATAGTGGCAGGCGTAATTGTGATGAATATGTTCTCCAAGGCGGCAGGGCACTAAATCGCGCGTCCGCTTTCCACCTAGTTGCGGACCTCCCCGTTTATGGGTTCACAGCCTAATTGGCCACGATCAGCCAACCACTTCCACCGGCAGGCCGGCGGCTTTCCATTCCGGCATGCCGTCCTCCAGCCGGCGCGCGGAATGGCCGAGCGCGCGCAGCGCCGCGACCGCCTCGAACGACATCACGCACCACGGGCCGCGGCAATAGGCGACGATTTCGCGGCCGATAGCGGCGTCGGCCGACCAGGCCCTGACTTTCCCCAGCGGGACATTGATGGCGCCCGGCACATGGCCGAGCGCGAACTCGTCTGCCGGGCGGACGTCGATCAGCGTCACCAGTCCGTCGCGCATCAGCGTCTGAAGCTCGTCGCGCGTGACCGGCCGCATATCGTCGCGCGCGTCGAAATAGCCGCGCACGATGCGGTCGACCTCGGCGAGCTGCCGCTCGGCAACGCCGCGCACAGCGGCGAAGGCGGAAAGCACGCTGTCATCGGCCAGCGAATAATGCACGAATTTGCCGTCGCGCTCGGCGGAGACGATGCCTGCGCGGCGCAGCGCCTGTAGATGCTGGGAGATGTTGGCGACCGGCTGGCCGAGCTTCGCGGCGAGCGCCTCGACGCTGCGCGCGCCTTGCGCCAGATGCTCGATCATCTCCAGGCGCAGCGGATGGCCGAGCGCCTTGGCGACGATCGAGAACTGCTCGTACAGCGCCTGTTTCGGATTGCGGATTGACATAGCCTTTTCGCTAACGCATCGTCATTCAATAGAATTATTGAATGACAGTTTCAGCTCAGACTGTCAAGCAAGGGCACGCTGCCCGACACGTTCGCCTGTTCGGAGAAAAAAAGCGATGATTCTCAGGCAGTTCCTGCACAACGATCCGGTTGCCGCCTCCTATCTGTTCGGCTGCGGCGGCAAGGCTTCCGCGGCCGTGGTCGATCCGCTCGGCGACATCGCGCCCTATATCGAGGCGGCGCGCGCGACAGGCATGCGCATCCTCTATGTCGTCGACACGCATATCCATGCCGACCACATCTCGGCCGGACGCTCGCTGGCCGAGGCGACGGGCGCGGAATACGTGCTGTTCGAAGGGGCCGAAGCAGGCTTCCCGTTCCGGCGGGTGAAGGACGGCGAGGTGCTCGAGCTCGGCAATGTCACAGCGACGATCTTGCATACGCCGGGCCACACGCCGGAGCATCTGAGCCTGTTGGTCACCGACCGGACGCGGTCGGCCGAACCCTGGTTCGTGCTCACCGGGCACACGCTGATGGTCGGCGATCTCGGCCGCACCGAGCTTGCTTCAAGCGCCGAGGACGGGGCGCGCGCGCTTTATGCCAGTGTGCGCCGCCTGAAGGAGTTGCCCGACCATATCGAGGTGCTGCCCGGCGCCTATTCCGGCTCGGTTTGCGGCCGCTCGCTGAGCGGCAAGCCGACATCGACCATCGGCTTCGAGCGACGCTTCAACAAGGCCTTCCGCATCGAGGACGAGGGTGAGTTCGTCGCCGCCATGACCGCCGACATCCCTCCCCCGCCGCCGCAGGCCGCCCGGACCCGGGCCGTAAACGCCGGAGCGAAATCTTGAACATAGCGGCGTCTGTCGTCGCGCTCGGCCTCAAGGCCAACTGGAAGCAGTTTTCGCTCCTGGTGCTGATCAACGCCTTTGTCGGCGGCATGGTCGGCATCGAGCGGACCGTGGTGCCGCTGATCGGCGCGGAGGAGTTCGGCGTAGCGTCGACCACGCTGGTCGTCTCCTTCATCGTCAGCTTCGGGGTGGTCAAGGCCTGCGCCAACCTCGTCTCCGGCCAGCTTGCCGACAGATGGGGCCGCAAGCGCGTGCTGATCCTCGGCTGGCTGTTCGGCCTGCCGGTGCCGTTCATCATCATCTGGGCGCCGAGCTGGGGCTGGATCGTCGCCGCCAACGCGCTCCTCGGCATCAACCAGGGCTTCGCCTGGTCGATGACGGTGATCATGAAGGTCGACCTGGTCGGACCGAAGTCGCGCGGGCTCGCCGTCGGCCTCAACGAGTTCGCCGGTTACCTCGCGGTCGGCGTCACCGCTTTCCTTACCGGCTATCTCGCGAGCCGTTACGGCTTTCGTCCCGTGCCGATCTATCTCGGCGTCGGCTACGCGATCCTGGGTGCGGCGCTGTCGATCCTACTCGTGCGCGACACGCGCGAGCATCTGCGGCTGGAGCTGGCCAACCATCCAAGACAAGCTTCCCCGCTCGGCTTCCGCGAGATTTTCATGCTGACCTCGTTCGGGGATCGCAATCTGTTCGCCGCGTCGCAAGCCGGCCTGGTGAACAACCTCAACGATGGCATGAGCTGGGGGCTGTTTCCGCTCTTCTTCGCCGCCAATGGGCTCGGCATCGAGCGCATCGGTATCCTCAAGGCGATCTATCCGGCGGTGTGGGGCATCTTGCAGGTCGCCACCGGGCCGCTGAGCGACCGCTGGGGCCGCAAGGGGCTGATCGTCGCCGGCATGTGGGTGCAGGCAGCGGGGCTTCTCACCACCGCCATGACCCGCAATTTCGGCTGGTGGCTGCTGGCCAGCCTTTTGCTCGGTCTCGGCACGGCGATGGTCTATCCGTGCCTGATCGCGGCGGTGTCGGACGCATCGCATCCCTCCTGGCGGGCGCGCTCGCTCAGCGTCTACCGTTTCTGGCGCGACCTCGGCTATGCGATCGGGGCGCTGTCCGCCGGCCTGATCGCCGACTTCTTCGGCTTCGTCGCCGCGATTGCGGCTATTGCCGCATTGACCTTCCTGTCGGGCGCGATCGTCGCGGTGACGATGCGTGAGCCGCGTTCCGCCACCGTGGTTCCGACATCGGGCGACAGTTGAGACCGCCTGCGAAACGAGGACCGCGTTTACGTTAATGGAAGCTTGATGCTGCGCGGGATGCGCCGGTCCGCTACAATCTGAACAGGTACATTTCCTCGAGATCGCGCATGAGCAACCCGAACCGCATGCCGTGGGTGGATACGGCAAAAGGTCTTTCCATCATTCTGGTGGTGATGATGTATGCCGCCTACAACACCGGTGAATACACCGGCGGCGTCGGCTTCCTGCATTATGTCATCGGCTTCGCGACACCGTTCCGCATGCCGGAATTCTTCCTGATCTCGGGCCTGTTCCTGTCGCAGGTGATCGACCGGCCATGGCGGCGCTATATCGACCGCCGCGTCGTCCACTACCTCTATTTCTACGTGCTTTGGGCGATCATCTCGATCGGGCTGAAGATCGGCATCTTCAGCCGCGACCCCGCCGGCATGCTGCATGATCTCGCGATGGCCGCCGTCCAGCCATACGGCGTGTTGTGGTTCATCTACATGCTGGCGGTGTTCGGGATCGTCATACGCGTGCTGCGCGAGCTTCGCGTGCCGCACTGGATCGTCATCTTGGCTGCCGCCGCGCTGCAGATGTGGGCGCCGAAGCCGGACAGCTACGCGCTTGAGCAGTTCGCGGCCTATTTCGTGTTCTTCTATCTCGGCTTCGTGCTCGCGCCGCTGATATTCCGGCTGGTGGCGTGGACGCAGGATCGGCCGGCGGTCGCCGTTCTCGGCCTGCTCGCCTGGGCGATCGTCAACGGCCTGCTCGTCTATTCGCCGGGCTATGCGATGCAACCGGTCGGCATGCAGATGGGACTGGCGGCATGGCCGCCGCTGCATCTGTCGCTTGCCGTCGCCGGCGCCGTGGCGCTCTGCGTTGCCGGCGGTTTCCTGTCAAAATTCGCTTCCATGGAATGGCTGCGCTGGCTCGGCGAGCATTCGCTGGTCGTCTATGTCGCCTTCACCATCCCGATGTCGATCTTCCGGGGCGTCATGCTGGCGAGCGGCCTGCTGACCGATACCGGCGTGCTGAGCCTGGCGGTGCTGCTGGTTTCGGTCATAAGCCCGGTGGTGCTCTACTTCATCGTCCAGCGCGTCGGCTTCGGCACCTTCCTGTTCGAGCGGCCGGCCTGGGCGCATTTCGACAGGCCGACAGCCGCCAAGGCCTCCGGCAAGCCCATGAGCCGGCCGGCACGCGAGGCGGCCTGACCGGGCCGCCCGTTCCGGCCATCCGTTATTTGCCGGCGCCGTATCCCGGCCGGCGCACGGCCCTGATCTTGCCGCTGCTGCCGCCGCCGCAAAAGAAACAGCCGTCGCCATCTGATTCCAGTCCCGATACACCGGAGGGCATCGCGACCTCCTGCAGCACGTCGCCCGTCTCGGGATCGATGCGCAGCAGATCGCCCTCCTCACCTTCCCAAGTGGCATGCCAGAGTTCGCCGTCGATCCAGGTGACGCCGGTGACGACGCGTTTCGACTCGATGCTACGGATCACCTCGCCCGTTTCAGGATCGATCTGGTGGATCTTATGGGCCCTGTATTCGCCGACCCAGAGCGAACCTTCGGCCCAGGCCATGCCTGAATCGCCGCCATTGCCCGGCGCGGGAATGGTGGCGACGACCTCGCCGGTCTTTGGGTCGACCTTGTGAATGCGGTCCTCGGCGATCTGGTAGAGGTGCTCGCCGTCGAAAGCGGTTCCGGCATGCGAGGCGACGTCGACCGATTGCACGATGGTGCCGCTCTCCGGGTCGAGGGCCTTCAGCTTGTCGCCGGTGGCGAACCAGACATTCTTGCCGTCATAGGTGACACCATTGACGCGCTCGGCGTCCGGAAAGGGACCATATTCGCGCAGGATCTCGGCGGCGGCTCTTTTCATTTTCGATCTCCGTTCGAACAATGGCGGCAAACTACTCGCTCGGCAGCGGACCGGGGAGTAACAAGACAGTCGGGAATCCGGTCATCGGCGGCATCATCCAGCGGCGCGCCCGGCCGCGGCCGACCGCCTGCACCTTGTGCTCGGCCGACAACTGCTCCAGCGCCCGCTGCACCGTGCGCGCGCTGGCGCCAAGCGCGATCGCCAGCGCCGAGCTCGACCAGGCCTCGCCATCGGTCAGGAAGGCAAGCACCGCGCCATGCTCGTCCTCGACCGGCGGCGCCAGCACGACGATCTTGGCGGCGTTCAGCGGCGTCAACGCAAAGCCACCTGTTGTCGCATTGATCTCGGCCAAGCCGGCGAGCTCGGCGCGGAGCCGCCCCATCTCGACCCTGAGCCGCGCGCGGTGCGACTCGTCGGCATGCCTCGCTCGGAAGGCGCGCCTCAGCAATGTCTCGCGCGATGCATCCGCCGGCCAGGTTTCGGCGAGCGTGCGCGCCAGCGCAAACAGCACCGGCCGGGTCGCCAGCGAGACCACGGTGCCGCCTTCGCGCACGACGTTGCGGCAGGCATCGATGACCAGCGCGCCCGACCCCAGCAGCGCCTCGACCTCGTCGAGCAGCAACTCTTTCTCCGCGCCGCGCGCGATCAGCCGGCCCACCGGCGTGTTCAGCACCAGGGACGCCGCTTCGACTTCGGCCTTCAATGCCGGAATGTTGGCTTGATAGGCGGCAAGCGATGCCCGGCCGAATGCCGAGCGCGCCGCCTTTGTCCTCAGGCGCCGGACGGCGATTCCGGCCGCGGCCAGTTCATGCGCGACGCGCGCCACCGGCGGCAGCGGCGTCGGATCGAAGTCCGCAAGCAGGCGCTCGGCCTCGTCGAGGCGGCCGATCAGGATGAGGCGGCGCGCCTCGAGGCTGCCGGCATAGGCGGCGTTCAGCCGGTCGCCATGCGCGGCGAGCGTCGCGCGGGCGGACCGCAACGCCTTCTCCGGCCAGCCGAGGTCGCGCGAGACCAGCGCGATCTCGGCCTCGGCGACGACGCAGCGGGCGCGCGCCACCGCTTCCCTCGGACTGAAGGCGCGGGCGGCGTCCTTCAGCAGCGCCTTGGCCTTGGCGAAATCGCCGAGCTGTGCCATCGCGATGCCGCGCAAGGCCAGCGCCGGCGCGTCGTCGCGTAGCGCGACGCGCTTCAAGGCGCCGAGCGGATCGCCCGCGGCAAGCGCGCGGCCGGCGGCGTTGATCAGCGAGTCCATGCCGTCGCCTCAAAGCCCGCCGCAGCAAATCGCGTCACACTTGTAACTCTCACCATCGCCGGATGCGGCCCTATGTCTGTCCTCGTCACCCCCAACCAAACCCAAGAACGGGACAAGAGCAATGACCCAACACATGAAGACACCGCCGGTCGTTTCGCAGGAAGCGTGGGAAGGCGCCTATGAAGAGATGCTGGTGAAAGAAAAGGCGCTCACCCGCGCTCGCGATGCTTTGGCCGCCGAACGCCGCCGCATGCCGTGGATGGAAGTCAAGAAGGACTATGTGTTCGAAGGCCCGAACGGCAAGATGAGCCTGCTCGACCTCTTCGAAGGCCGCCGCCAGCTCATCGTCTACCGCGCCTTCTTCGAGCCCGGCGTCTATGGCTGGCCCGAACATGCGTGCCGCGGCTGCTCGCTCGGCGCCGACCAGGTCGGCAACCTCGCCCATCTCAACGCCCGCGACACCACGCTTGCCTATGCCTCGCGCGCGCCGCAGGCCGACATCCAGCGGCTGAAGCAGCGGATGGATTGGAAGATGCCCTGGTACACCATCACCGATTGCTGGGATAAGGATTTCGGCGTCGACGAATGGCATGGCCACAACGTCTTCATCCATGACGGCAAGCGCATCTTCCGCACTTATTTCGTCAACAACCGCGGCGACGAAGCCTTTGGCACCGTCTGGAGCTATCTCGACGTCACCCCGCTCGGCCGACAGGAGGTGTGGGAGGATTCACCCGAGGGCTATCCGCAGACCCAGACCTACAAATGGTGGAACTGGCACGACAATTACGAGGAAGGTGCCGCCCCCGACCAGAGATGGGTCGAGGTGTCGGATGCCGGCGAAGCAGCGTTCCGCAACAAGAACGCCTGAGCGTGAAGCGGTTCCGGCGGCGCAAACCGCGCGCCGCCGGAGCCGATCGCCTCGCGCTTGTTCCAATGGGCTCAAAACCTGCCCGTACCAAGGTGGATATCATGAGCATCGACAATCCTGCCCCTCGCCCAAACGGCCTGAGCGGCTTCGGCCTAGCCGACTGGCTTTGCCTCGCCGCGGCTCCTACCTTCGCCACGATGGCGCTGCTCACGGCGGCCTATGGCGGCCGGGACATGATATGCATGTCGGGCGTCTCGGCGCTCGGCGGCATGGTGCCGATGTATCTGTTGATGGCTGCGTTCCATCTGGTGCCGTGGCTGCGGTTGGCGGCGCGGCGGGCGTAAGACTGGACCGCGGAGCATCGGCGAGCGGCCCTGAATATCCGGCCAAGCGCGAGTTCGCGACGCATGGCCGTGTCAGTCCGGTTCGGCGAATGCGCTGGCCAGAAGGTGCAATTCCGTCGGCAATCTCCACTTGGCCAGCAACGTCGTTGCTGGCCAAGTGGATGGCAGGACGGAGGCGCCGTTCAGCGGCCCTGCCAATTGAAAGAAAGGTGCTGACGGTCACCCCACCTAGCTTGGCTGGAATTCATTGGTAATCACGCGCTCGTTGGGATCGATCGGACCCAGGTTTCTCACGACCCGGAATTGACCGGCCTGCGCCTGCGCGATGTACATATTCATGCGAACGTGGTGCTGACCGGGAACCATCTCGGCCGCACCTCCTGGGCCTTCGGCGATACGAGCATGGTCGAGTGCCCGTATGACCGCGTCGCGCTCGACACTGCCCGCCTCGTTGACGGCAGCTTCCCACATCTTGATCGCCCGGTAGTGCCCGGTGCACCCGCTGCCGGCAGTCAAGGTAGCGCTGCCGGGGAACCGTTCACTGTAGCGGCGCAACAGCGCGCGGCCGAACGGTTCGTCGAGTTCCTGGTAATAGTCGAGGCAGCTGTAAAGGCCCTCGATCTGCTCGGACGGCACCAGGTTGAAGAAGTTCTCATCGAAGTAGGTGCAGACGATCCGGCCGCCGCGTTTGCCGAAGCCGGCCTTGTGCAGTTCTTCGAGGAACGGTGTCAGCCCCGGCGGGACGATGGTGTTGAAAACCACGTCGGTGCCGCTGGCCATGATCTGCTGCACCGTCCGCCGGAAATCGACGGTGTCCAGCGGAAAATACTCCTCGCCGACGATCTCGCCGCCATTGGCGAGCACCGCCCGGCTCGCAGCCTTGTTCAGCAAATGCGGCCAGATGTAATCGGCTGACGGAAAATAGAACCGCTTCGCTCCGGTGTTGTTCATGAGCCACGGTATCAGCGGCTCGACCTGCTGAGCGGGAACGGGTCCGGTGCAGAAAATCAGCGGATCGTTTTCCTGCCCCTCATACTGCTCGGTATAGATGTAAAGCGTCCTGCCCCGGGTGACCGCCTCGCTCTTGATGGCCAGGCGGGTCGAACTGTAGATGCCGCCGACGACCACATCGACCTTGTCGACGTCGACTAGTTTCGCAGCCTTTGCCTTGGCGACGCTTTCGACGGTCTCGCCGTCCTCGACGACCAGCTCCACCGGGCGGCCGAGGAGACCACCTTTGGCGTTGATGTCGTCGACAAGCATGGTGGTGAGGTTGGCGTTGGCGATGCCCATGAAGGACAATGGGCCGGTGAGCTCGGCGATAAGGCCGATCTTGATGGGTTTCGGATCCATCTGATTTCTCCGTTTCTGGGGGATTCGTTGGGCGCGCCGCCGCCAAAGGCAGGCGGCGCGCAAGATGGACTCTCAGGCCTCGTAGTGGCCCAGCAGCAGCGCCGCCTGCGGCTTGCCGACATGGCCGGCTTCCTGCAGGATCGCGGGAACCTCCGGGTCCGACACGAAATTCTTCCAACCCTCGGCGTCCCAGTCGAAGATCGCCCAGACGCGGTCAGGTTCGCTCGGGTCGCGGAACACGGTTGCGCCGTTCGAGCCGTGCAGCCGGCGCTTGTCGGCGCCCTTGGTCGAAAAGATACGGATGAAGTGGTCGACGTCCGCCACCTTGGTCGTTGCGAGAAGCATCTGATTTCCTCCTGTCGGTCGCGGCCACCATTGGTCCATCGACAGGATCACGATGCGCGCGCCGGAGCGGGCGCACATGGGGTGGATTCCCTATGCCGGCATTTCGCCCGGTCGGACAAGGCCGTGCTCGACCGCATAGAGCGCGGCACCGGCGCGGGTGGTCACGCCGACCTTGGAGTAGACGCTCTGGATGTGGTGGTCGGCGGTCTTGGGCGAGATACCGAGCTTGCGAGCCGTCTCCTTCGCGGTAAGGCCGGCGGCGATCAGGCGCAGCACCTCGATTTCGCGCCGCGTCATGCCGGCTAGTGCCTGCGGCAAAGTCCGGCGCGACTGCTGTCCGGCGACGGACAACACGGCCTCGGCAGCCTCGGGGCAGATACAGCCGTCACGAACAGCCGCACGCAACTGCGTCGCCGCCGCCTCGCTGGACAGCGCCTTGCGGTGCGGACGTTCCTCCCGCGACGTCTGGAACGCCTCGGCGGCGGCCAGGATCCTGGCCGCCGGAGACAGATCGGAGCCGCTGACCTTGCGGTGATATCCCGAACCGTCCAGACGCTCGTGATGGCGCAGCACGAGCGCGCCCATCGCGTCGCCGCCGTGGCCGAAGGAAGCCAGCGCCCGCTCACCGTAATAAGCGTGCAGCTGCGCCGCGTCGCGCTCTCGCACCGACAGCGGGCCGTTGCGCATCCAGGTCGCCACCGGCACCACCAGTTCGCCGATATCATGGATGCAGCCCGACCAGCGCAGCGCGCGCACGTCAGTCTCGGGCAGCCCGATCCGTTTCCCCGCACCCGCGGCCAGCTCCGACACCATCCGCGAATGGCCTTGCGTGAACGGCATGCGCATGTCGATCATGTCGGCAATAGCGAGGAACGCCTCATCGCAAGCCGCCTCGTCCAGCGTTACCGGCGGATCGGGCTCCAGCGCCAAAATCGTCTCGCGGTCGACTGTCGCGCCGATGCCTTCCATCAAGGCCGCCGCGTTGGCCGAGACGAGCCGGGCCAGACCCGCTTCGTATGGGCCATCCGCGCGACTGGCGATGGTTTCGGCCATTGCGTCGACACCGAGGGCATCGCTGAGCGCAATCACATCCTGCGCCAATGTGATCAGGCGCACGGCCGGCAGAACGTCCTCGCCGCTCAGCCCGCGCGGCAGACCCTTGCCGTCCCAGCGCTCGTAGATTTGTCCGAGATTGCGCCGGATTTCCTCGGACAGGCCGAGCCGCTCGCCGATCCGCTGCGCGACCTCGCAATGCGCGGTCAGCACCGGGCGGGCCACCGCCAGCGCCTGCGCCATCGCGGCCTCTATCGCCCTGGCCTGCGCGTCAGGCTCGAGATCGTAGTAGAACCGCTTGAAGGCCTGCACGAAGACCCTGCCCAGTTCCGCGCGGTTGCCCATGTCGAGACCGACAAGATCCTGGCGGAGCGCGATCTCGTCGCCGAAGGTGGCCGCCAGCAGGTCGGTGTCGGCATTGCAGCCGACATAGCGCAGCATCGACTGGTGATAGGCATTACGCCGAACCTCGTCTGAAAGGCCCGCGAGCTTGGCGACCCGCATTGCAAGCACGCAGGATTTCAGCGCGAAATCACGCGAATGGCCGGTGGCAAGGTCCGAAGCATAGGCAAGGACCATCATGAAGTCCGCCCGGCGTATCGAGGCGTCTGTCATCTCCCGCATCCCCAGTGTGCCTCATGCTACCCCCACGAGCCAGCAATACCTAGCGGGAAAAGTCCTAAGCCTGCTGTCACTTGCGGCGAAGGTCGCATTGTCCCTGCCCCTCCAGGTCTTGACGAAAACAGGCGCGCCTGAGACACGGGAGCAGACATTTGCTCCATGGGAGACGGGCAGGCGGTGGGCAAGCTGTGAAGCGCGTTTTTCGATTGCTGGCCGCGGCGATCCTGGCGTCCGGCGTGACCGGATGCACCAGCATTTCCTATTACGCGCAGTCGTTGGAGGGCCATGTCGAGATCATGGCAGCGCGCAAGAATGTTGCGAAGCTGATCCATGATCCCTCGACGCCACAGACATTGCGCGCCAAGTTGACGTCGGCGAGCGCGATACGCCGCTTTGCCACGGAAGAGCTGGCGTTACCCGATAACAGCAGCTACCGCAGTTATGTCGACGTCGGTCGAAACAATGTGACCTTGGCCGTGTTTGCCGCGCCGCAATTCTCGCTCGCGCCGATAACTTGGTGCTTTCCAGTCTTCGGCTGCGTTCCCTATAAGGGTTATTTTTCGCGCAAAGACGCGCTCGAGAGTGCCGCTGAACTGCAGCGGCAGGGGCTGGACGTCTATGTGTCGGGCGTCACCGCATATTCCACGCTGGGCTGGTTCAGCGATCCGCTGCTCAGCACCATGCTGCGTCAGGACGACACCTACCTCGCAAGCCTTATTTTCCATGAGCTGGCGCATCAGAAAATCTATTTGAACGGCGACTCCGCATTCAACGAGGCTTTCGCGGTTTCCGTCGAAACCACCGGTACGAGGAAATGGCTGCGCGCCACGGGCAATCGCGCCGGATTGCGCAGCTACGAAATCGATCGCAAGCGCAAGGCCGATTTTCTCGGACTGATATCGAAAACCCGGGATGAGCTGACGCAGGTCTATGGAAGTCCCCGCAGCCCGCAGCAGATGACGGCCGCCAAAGCAGCCGCCATCGACAGGCTGCGGATGCGCTACCGGCAAATGCGCGACAAGCGATGGGCCGGATACCGGGGATATGACGCCTGGTTCGATAGCCCTATCAACAACGCAAAGCTTGCCGCGACCGCTGTCTACGGCGAACAGGTTCCGGCGTTCCTTCACTTGTTCGACTTGTGCTCCGGCGACTACCCGAGGTTCTACGCTTCTGTTCGACGGATCGGAAATTTGCCCGCACCTTCCCGAGCCGAAGCACTTAGAACCGTGGCTGCGTGCAATTGACCTTATAAGGAATTCGGCATCCGGAGACCGAGCGGACAATGTTGGACAATTATGAGGTGGACAGGTTCGGCGTGATCCACCAGATCGACTTTACACCGATCAAATACGACAAGAAATACATCTCCTATTATGAGGACCTGAGCGACCGGACCATCAAGCTCGGTTATCAGCGGCTTGGCTGGGTGCTGGGAATCACCGGCGAGATTCCTCGCTCGGTGCTGGAAATCGGATATGGCACGGGCACGTTCATCGAAGCCGCGAAGATAACCGGCGTCGCCGATTGCGCCGGCTGCGATATCGCCGAGTTTCCCCTGCCCAAGGGTGTCCGCTTCGTCGATTGGGATGAGGCGCTCGCCGGCGCCTGGCACCTCGTCGCCATGTTCGACGTGCTGGAGCACATCCCTGATCTCGGCTTCCTTTCTCGCCTTCGGGCCCGCCACCTGGCTGTCGCCGTCCCCTATTGCCGCTGGCGCGAGCTCGGCGCCGACGGAGACGCGTGGTTCGCCAAGTGGCGCATGCGTCTGCCCAACGAGCACCTGCACCATTTCGACCGCGACTCGCTGGTGGCGCTCCTCGCGGCCAACGGCTTCGAGTGTGTGACGCTGAACTGCTTCGAGGACGGGATCAGGCTGCGGCCAGGCGAAGCAGGTCCGAACATTCTGTCAGGCTTCTTCAGGAAGCTTTAGGCCGGCGGCCTTGCCGACGTATCGCTCGATCGCGGTCACGGAACCGGCCGAGCGGATGAGCGCGGTTCTTGCCGCCAGGTTTCCGAATGAGCCCGGGAATAACCCGTCCGCATTGCCTTCCGCGGCGGCTCGCACAATAGTCGGGCCTATGTTCGAGGCGATTGCGAGTCACTGGTCGACGCTTATCCTGGTCCTCTCGCTGGCGATGGCGGCGGTGGGCATCGTGCATGCCATCATGACCAAGGAAGACGTGCGCGCGGCCACCGGCTGGGTGGGCGTGATGCTTCTGTCGCCCTTCCTCGGCGCGATCATCTACGCCATTGCCGGCATCAACCGGATCCGCCGCGCGACGATCAGCGCCATGCGGCCGGTCTCGCCCGAGGCCGCTGCCGCCAGGCATGACCGCGACGTCGCGCTGGAAGCCTTGATCAACGCCGAATTCGGCCAGCGTTTCACCGGGCTGAAGACGCTGGGCGACAGGGTGGCGCGGCGTCCGCTCACCTCGGGAAACACGATCGCGGTGCTCAAGACCGGCGACGAGGCCTATACGGCGATGTGCCGGGCGATCGACGCGGCGCAACGAAGCGTGCTTCTGGAAACCTATATTTTCGACAACGACGCGGTCGGGGCGCTTTTCGTCCAGTCGCTCGGCAACGCCGTCAAGCGCGGCGTCACCGTGCGCGTGCTGATCGACGCCGTCGGCGTGCGCTATTCCGTGCCCAGCATCCTGAAGCAGCTCAGGGAGGCCGACGTCACGGTCGATCTCTTCAACGGCAACATCGTCATGGGCCTGAGACTTCCCTATGCCAATCTCAGGACCCACAGGAAGATACTCATCGTCGACGGCATGGTGGCGTTCACGGGAGGCATGAACATCCGCAAGGGATTCTCGGCCGAATTCGCCGGTTCCGACAGTTCGCGCGACACGCATTTCGAGGTCACCGGGCCGGTGGTGGCCGATCTGTTCTCGGTGGCCGCCGAGGACTGGCGCTTCGCCGGCAACGAAGCCCTGAAGGACGGACCCTGGCAGGTCGAGCGCGTCCTGCCGCCGCCAGGGCAGCCGATGCTGGTGCGCGCGGTCGCGACCGGGCCGGACGCGTCCAACGAAACCAATCTCAAGCTGCTGATGGGGGCGTTCTCGGTCGCCCGCAAATCGATCCGCATCATGTCGCCCTATTTCCTGCCGGACCGGGAGTTCATCAGCGCGCTGACCACGGCCGGCCGGCGCGGCGTCGAAATCGACATCGTCGTGCCGGCGGTGAACAACCTCTTCCTCGTCGATCATGCGATGACGGCGCAGTTCGACCAGGTTTTGAAGCATTATTGCCGCGTCTGGCGCCATGAAGGCGCGTTCGACCATTCGAAGCTGATGGCGATCGACGGCGTGTGGGCCTATGTCGGCTCTTCAAATCTGGACGCCCGCTCGTTGAGGCTGAATTTCGAGATCGACATGGAAGTCCTGGATGAAAACTTCGCCGCCGAGATCGACGCCCGCATCGCCGCCGCCATCTCCACCGCCCAGCCGGTGACGCTGCAGACGCTGAAGGCAAGGCCGTTCGCAATCCGCGTCTTCGACCGTTTGCTGTGGCTGGGATCGCCCTATCTTTAGAGCAGGAAATCGAGCATCGGGATCATGGAGATAGACGACATCAAAGGACGCAGCCTGCCCGAGACCGTGCTGCTCTCGATCCGCAGCAGAAGCGCACGCAAGGCGAAGGCGACGCCGCGCAAGCGCGTCAACGACACTGAAATCGTCGTTGCCTCCTACAACGTCCACAAATGCATCGGCACCGACCGCAGATTCGACCCCGAACGGACGGCACGCGTCATCCGCGAAATGAGCCCTGACGTGATCGCGCTGCAGGAGGCCGACAACCGCTTCGGCGACAGGGCCGGGCTGCTCGACCTGGCCCGCCTGGAGCTGGAAACGGGGCTGGTGCCGGTGCCGGTCAGCGGCAACGGCAAGGGCCATGGCTGGCGCGGCAATGTGCTGTTGTTCAAGCGCGGCACCGTGCGCGACGTCCACCAGCTCAAACTGCCGGGACTGGAGCCGCGCGGCGCGCTGGTCGCCGAGATCGATCTCGACGAGAAACGGTCGCTGCGCGTCATCGCCGCCCATCTCGGCTTGCTGCGCCGCTCGCGCTCGGAACAGGCCCGCGTCGTGCTCGACATCATGAGCAGCGCCGACGAGCGGCCGACGCTGCTTCTGGGCGACCTCAACGAATGGCGGCTCGGCAACCGCTCGGCGTTGAACACGCTGCACACGACCTTCGGCCCGACGCCGGCGGTGCCGACTTTCCCATCCGGCCTGCCGGTGCTGGCGCTCGACCGCATCATGGGCAACCGGCACGACCTGGTTTCAGGCGTCGAGGCGCATGACACGCCGCTGTCGCGGGTCGCCTCCGACCACCTGCCGCTGACGGCCTTCGTGCATCTTTGAGAGAGGCCGCGTTCAGCCTTCCCGCAGCCAGACCAGCATCTCGCCGGGATCGCGATTGTCCCAGGCGAAATAGGGAACGGCCTTGAGCTTCGTCTCCTGCGTCACCGGCGGCTTCGAGCGATAGAGGTCGGCGCCCCAGTTTTCCGTCTCGGCCCTGCTGCCGATCGCCGAAAGGGTGACGACGCCGCCGAGCAGGTTCGGCTCCCTGTGCGCCTCGATCCTGGCCGTGCGCGATAGCGCTATGCGATGCAGCCCGCCGCCATTGTCGGTTTCCTCGACGCAGTAGATCAGCGGGCCGCGCGCGAGCGCCACGCGGCCGATGTCCTGGCGCACCTGCGGATTGGCGAAGAGGCGCGCCATCGACATTTCGAGGTCGAGCTCAACCTTGTCGCCTTTTTGCCATTCGCGGCGGATCGCAGCATAGCCGCCGACCGTGGCCGCTTCGAGATCGACCAGCTTGCCGTTGACCCTAAGCGCCGCCTTGCGGCACCAGGCAGGTATGCGCAGGTGAAGCGTGAACGCAACCGGCGTCTCGGTCTCGACCGCGATCGAGACCGCGCCGTCCCACGGATAGTTGCTGGTCTGGACCAGGCTGACCTGCTGGCCGGCGATCTCGAAGCGGGCGCTCGAATCGCCGTAGAGGTGCACCGCCAGCGCATCGTCGGCGAGGCCGTAGAAATAGCTGCCGATCGACGCCACCATGCGGCCGATATTGGGTGGGCAGCACGGGCAGCGGTGCCATTTCCAGCGATGATGGCCGCCCCGGCTCTCCAGCGGGTTCTCATAGAAGAACAAAGAGCCGTCGAGCGACAGGCCGGAGATCGAGCCGTTGTACAAAGCCCGTTCCATCATGTCGGCGTAGCGGGCGTTCGGGCCCATGCCGAGCATGCGGCTTGCCCAGAACACCAGGCCGACCGAGGCGCAGGTCTCGGCATAGGCGGTCTCGTTGGGCAGGTCGTAGTCGTTGGTGAAGCCTTCATTGTCGGCCGACGGCCCGAGGCCGCCGGTGACGTAAAGGCTCTTCGTCGTGAGATCGTCCCAGAGCCGCTCGAGCGCGATCTTGAGCGTATCGTCGCCATATTCGGTCGCGATGTCGGCCATGCCGGAATAGAGATACATCGCCCTCACCGCATGGCCGACGACCTTGTCCTGCTCGCGCACCGGCTTGTGCGACTGGTTATATTCATAGGTCTTGAAGTGGAAGTCCTTGGGGTCGGCGCCGCGCGCCAGCGCCTCTTCGTCGAAATAATGCGGCTGCTGGCCGCGCTGGTCGATGAAATACTTAGCCAGCTTCATATATTTGTCGTTGCCGGTCGCGCGCGCGAGCCTGACCAGCGCCAGCTCTATTTCCTCATGGCCGCAATATCCCTTCCGCTTGCCGGGCTCCGGCCCGAAAGTGTCGGCGATGTGGTCGGCATAGCGGCTCATGATGTCGAGCAGCTTGCGCTTGCCCGTCGCCTGAAAGTAGGCGACGGCGCCCTCGATCAGATGCCCGGCGCAGTAGAGCTCGTGGCAGTCGCGCAGATTGGTCCAGCGCAGGCCGGGCTGGATGCGCTGGTACCAGCTGGAGAGATAGCCGTCCTCCTGCTGCAGCTTGCCGTACATGTCGATGACGGCGTCGATCTTCTTTTCCAGATCGGGGTTGCGGCGGCGGTAGAGCGAATAGGCCGCGGTCTCGATGGTCTTGCCCCAATCGGAATCCCAGAACATCTGCGTCGTCACGGTGCGCGCGGTAAAACCGTCGCTGACATGGAAGGGGATGACGACGCCGGGCGACGGCACGTCCGGATCGATCTGCTCCAGCATGTGCGCCTCGACGCAGCGGTCGTAGAGGATGCCGGCGGTCTTGGCTGCCACTGCGTCGACACGGTCACCCCAGAAGCCGTGGACATCGACCTGCGGCACTGGCAACGGGCGGAAGGCGAGCTTCGGCTTGGCGGAGGTGCCGGTCGGCGCGGCGGGCTGCGTTGCGGTCATGATTTCACTCCATTCGAATTACTTGACGGCCCCGGCCATCAGGCCGCGGATGTAGAAGCGCTGCAGCGCCAGGAACAGGATCAGGCAGGGCACCATCATCACGGTGACGCCGGCCTGCACGGCGCCCCAGTCGATGGCGCCGAAGCGGCCGGACTGAAGCGCGGTCATCATCACCGGCAGGGTGAATTTGGACTGGTCGGTCATCAGCACGAGCGCTGCCAGGAACTCGTTCCAGGCGCCGAGGAAGGCGAACAGCGCGATGGTGACGACGCCGGGCCAGACCAGCGGCAGCATCACCTTGATGAGCATGGTGACGTTGTTGGCGCCGTCCATGCGCGCGGCCTCCTCGATCTCGCGCGGCACGGCGTCGAAGGCGTTGCGCATCATGAAGATCGAGAAGGGCAGCTGCAGCGTGACATAGACGCAGACCAGGCCCGTCAGCGTGTTGTGCAGGCCGAGCTTCGTCAGCACCAGGAAGATCGGCGTCAGGATCGACTGGAACGGGATCATGATCGTCGACAGGATGAGGACGAAGAAGAAATCCCTGAACGGAAAGCGGAAGCGCGAGAAACCGTAGCCGGCAAGCACGCTGACCAGCACCGAGAGCAGCACCGTCATAACCGAGACATAGATGCTGTTCTGCGCCGAGACCCAGAGCCCGTCGCCGAAGGAGTTCAGCGTCTGATAGTTCTCGATCGAGAAGCCGGTGGTCGGCCAGGGCGGCAGCGGCGGCTGGCGCGCCTCCTGCGCCGGCTTGAAGGTCGACAGCACCGTCCAGACGATCGGCGCCAGGAACAGCACCGATGCGATGATGCCGGTGGAGTGCCTGGCCAGGCTGAAGCCGACTTTGCGGTTTTGCGACATTGCCTCGGCCATCAGTCGAGCCCCTCGGGCTTGCGCAGCAGCCAGAGCTGGATGAGGCTGAGCGCCACCAGGATGGCGAGCAGCACCATGGAAAGTGCCGCGCCGTAGCCGAGCTTGAACGAGACGAAGGACTGGTTGAAGATCCAGTAGACCGCCGTCAGCGTCTGGTTGCGCGGACCGCCGCGCAGGATGATGTAGAACTGGTCGAAGGCGAGGATCGAGCCCGCCACCGACAGGATCAGCGCCAGCGCCAGCGTGCGGCGCATCAGCGGCAAGGTGATGGCCCGGAACCTTGCGAACGGCCCTGCCCCGTCGATGACGGCCGCCTCCTGCAGATCCTGCGGGATCGACTGCAGCCCGGTCATCAGGATGATCATGGTGAAGCCGGCGACCTTCCAGACCACCATGGCGATGATCGACCAGAAGGCCGGCTGGAAGGTGGCGAGCAGATTGATCTTCCTGCCGGTCAGGCCGAGATCGAAGGCGGCCGGGCTGAACAGGCCGGAATCGACGTTGAGCAGCCAGGACCAGAGCAGGCTCGCCGAGGCGAAGCCCACCACCGCCGGCATGAAGAAAGCGGTGCGGTAGAGATTGGTCAGCGGACGCGGTTTTTCGATGAAGATCGCCAACGGAAACGCGACGGCGAAAATCGCGATGGTGACGATCACGGTGTAGTAGAACGTAAATCTCAGCGCATTCCAGAAGCGCGTGTCGCGCAGGATCGCGAAATAATTATCGAGGCCGATGAAGGCATGCTCGCCCATCAGCGGCCAGTTGTTGAGCGACATCCAGGCGGTCATGCCGAGCGGGATGACGAAGAAGACGGTGACCAGGGCGACGGCCGGCAGGACATAGAACAGGCCCACCCATTGCCGGCGGCTGACGCCGATGCGTGAGCGGGCGGGAACGGAGGTTGCGGTGATGGCGGTCATGGCCGGGCTCCCCCTTCCCCCCTTGTGGGGGAAGGTGGCCGCAAAGCGGCCGGATGAGGGGTGTTCCAGCGGAGTGAGACGTCGGCGTTCCCTGGAACACCCCTCATCCGTCTCGGCGCTGCGCGCCGATCCACCTTCTCCCACAAGGGGAGAAGGGGGAGCGAACCTTGCTGCGCCGCAAATTGGCGATGCTGGTGAATGAGCTTTCTCAACGCGTCAGTTCCTGCCATTCGGCGATACAGTCCCGGCCGGCCGGATGAGGGGTGTTCCAGCGGAGTGAGACGTTGGCGTTCCCTGGAACACCCCTCATCCGTCTCGGCGCTGCGCGCCGATCCACCTTCTCCCACAAGGGGAGAAGGTGGAGCGAACCTCGCGGCGCCTCAAATTGGTGAGTGAGCTTTCTCAACGCGTGAGTTCCTGCCATTCAGCGATACAGTCCCCGGCCGCCCGGCCAGGGAGACGGGGCGGGCGGCCGGTCAGAGCCTTGGCGGCGAAGCGTTGCGCTATCCTCGCCGCCGGTTGGCCCTGGTGTCTACTTGTTCGGTGCCTGGTCGATGATCGACTGCATCGTCTCCTGCGCGTTCTTGATGGCGCCATCGACGTCGTCGCCGAAGAACACCTCGTTGATCATCTGCGTCCACGGCCCGTTGGCCGAGTTGATCAGGTCGTTGAACACCACCGAATAGGGAGTCTTGCCCTTGGCCATCGCCTCGGCCGCCACCTGGTAGCGCGGGTCGAGGTCCTTCAGCGCGTCCTTGGCGATGTCGTTGCGCACCGGCAGGCTGCCATATTTGGCGAGGATCGTCTGGCCCTCCAGCGAATAGGCGAAGTCCAGGAACTCCTTCACCACGGCGATCTTTTTGGTGCCCTTGGTGACGACGAAATTGTCGCCGCCGGCGAAGGACGACCAGCCGCCATCCTTGCCCGGCAGGAAGGTGATGCCGTAGTCGACGTCCGGGTATTGCGTGTTGAGCGCGCCGATGGCGAAGGCGCCGGACGGCGAGATGCCGATCTTGCCGCCGGCGAAGGCGGCGAAGAAGTTGGCGCCGGTGTCGGTCTGCGCGCCCTCGGGCACCAGCCCCTTCTTGACCATCGAGCGATAGAGGTCGATCGCGCCGCGCAGCTGCGGGCTGTCCAGCGTCGCCTTCGAGCCGTCCTCGGACAGGATGTCGCCGCCCGAGGCCCAGATCAGCGGCGTGAAGGTGAAGATGTTGCAGCCGCCGCAATTGCCGGAGAAATAGAAGCCCTTGATGTCGCCGCCGAGCGCGTTGACCTTTTCGGCGTCGGCCTCGATCTCGGCCCAGTTGGTCGGCCCCTTCTCGGGGTCGAGCCCCGCCTGCTTGAACAGCTTCTTGTTCCAGATCAGCACCGAGGCGTCGGCCGAGAACGGCAGGCCGTAGATGCGGTCCTTGTAGGTGCCGGTCTTCACATGCGCCGGCGACAGGCTGGCGAAATAGGGCAAGGATTTCGCCCAGTCGGTGATGTCCTCCAACTGGCCGGCGGCGGCGAAGGACGGCGTGTAGATCAGGTCGAGCGAGAGCGCGTCGGGCGCGGTGCCGCCGGCGGCGGCCGCGCCATATTTAGGGATGATCTCTGCATTGGGAATGATGTCGAGCTTGATCTGGTCCTTGTTCGCCTTGTTGAAGGCGTCGACGATGCGCGGCATGAAGTTCGAGCCGTCGGCGCGCACCCAGATGTTGGCGGTCTCGGCGGACGCCGCCTGCAGGCCGCCGCCGATGACGGCCGCGGCTAAGGCCAGCTTGGCAAACATGGTTTTCATTTTACTCCTCCTCATGGTTCTCCTCCCTGTTTTGGCCACGCCGCCCGGCGGATGCGGACGCGTGGCCTTGTTGCTTCATTGCGGCGGACTGCCGCATGACTGACGCACCACCAGCCGGCACGGCAGTTTCCTGATGCCCGGCGCGGCCGGCTGGCCATCGACGAGCGAAAGCAGGGCAAGCCCGGCCTCGCGCCCGAGGCTCGCCAGGTTCATGTCGATCGAGGTCAGCGGCGGGCGCGTCGCCTCGGCCACGATCTCCCAATTGTCGAAGCCGATGACGCCGACATCGTCGGGCACGCTAATGCCGCGCTCGCGCAGCGCGTCGATGACGCCGCGGGCAATCTGGTCGTTGCCGCAGAATACGGCGTCGGGCCAGCTACCCGCCTTGCCGAACAGTCTTGCCACCGCATCGCGCCCCCAGGCTTCCGACCAGGCGCCGAGCAGCGGCTCGGCTGTGGGCAAGCCGTTCTCCCTCAGGACGTCGCGATAAGCCTCGGCCCGCGTGTGCACCACGGCGAAGCTCGCCGGGCCACTGACATGGGCGATGCGGCGGCGCCCGAGCCGCAAGAACTGCTCGACCGCCAGCCGCGCGCCGCCGGCATCGTCGGAGACGAGGCCGACCGCGCCGGGATCCGGCTGGGTGAAGGCGTAGACGACCGGAATGCGCAGGTTGGAGAGATCGACCGGCAGATGGCGGTCGATGCGTTTTCCGGTGGCGACGATGCCGTCGACGCGCTTGTCGAGCATGGCCTCGACATGCAGCTGGCCGAGCCGCTGGTCGTCCTCGACATTGCACAGGAACACCGACACGCCCTTGTCGACCAGCGCATCCGAAACGCCGGCCATCAGCGGCAGCGAGAAGCGGCCATAGGTATCGTTGGTGAGCAGGCCGACGGTGAAGGAGCGTTTTCGCAAGAGACTCTGCGCCAGACTGTTCGGCCGGAAGCCGAGCAGCCGCGCCATCTCGCGGATACGCTCGCGCGTTTCCGCCGTCATGCGCCCCTGCCCGTTCAGCGCCTTCGAGGCCGTCGCCACGCTGACACCGGCCGCGGCCGCGACCTCGCGCAGCGTGACCGGCGGCTTGGCGGAAACTGGCGCTGGCTCGGCGTCGGAAGGCATGGGCGCGGCGGATTTCCCTTAGCTGGGAAAAGGTTTTCTCTCACCGCCCCGCGTGGTGATGACGAGTGAGGTCAGCGAGCGCGGAGCGGGTTGGGAAAAGGTTTTCTCAGAGGGAGATTAGGGGAAGGTGGGGACGTTGGCAAGGGGGATGAGAGGCAAGTAAGGCGATCAATCGCTACTTGGTTCTCAAATGTCCGGAACGGGCCGACAACGGACTGGCAGCTTCTGGGCGACGAACGCGGGAAGCCGGCGTTCGGCTCGGTACTCTTTGTCTGCCCAGTGCGCGACACCTTCAGAAGCCAAGAATGCGCCGCGTGCAGCCGACTCAGTGTGGCGTGGAAAACTGTCCGGGATGGTTCGTTTACCCCGGGGCGCAGATGGTGCCCGTATTCCGTCCGAGGCGCTTAACTCTCCCGGCCGGGGCGGTCGGCTTGCTGTGGTGTACGATTCTAAACTGTTGCTAAGAGGAAAAAAGGCAGGCAAATCTGTCGGTAATGAACACTGGGGGAATCGGATGGCTTTTGATCTTTGGAATTTTCTTAGCGGTTTGCTTGCAGGTGCGATCGGCGGCTCTCTGTTGACCTTCCATTTCACCAAGAACGTGCGCGCTGACCGCCATGGTACCGCCACTGATCAGTCCGGTGCGCGTGCTGGTGGAGACATTGTGGGCCGGGACAAGCGTTAGCTTGCTGATGGCATGACATCACATCAATGAACAGTGCGACCCAAGAAAGCACGACCTCCAACCAGCAAGGTGCCCAAGCAGGCGGTAGCATTGTAGGTCGCGACTACTACAACTTCGAGCCCAAAAAAGGTGTAGTTGAAAAACTGCTTCTCAAACTGAAGGAGCAGTACGACTGCAGCGAGCAGACCCAGACGACCATGGACGAGTTGGCGCGATACCATACCCGCCGCGCCCCCGATGGGATTGACGGACTCGAAGCCAAACTCAAAGCGAGCGGGCGCTTTGATTATTACGATGAGGCAATCGAGAAGAAAGAAATGTTCGCGAAGATGCTGGAGAGGTGGTCTCTATATTCATCCGCTCAGCAGATTTTCGTTCACATCCTCGCCAGGGCCGAGAACGAGTTTACTCAGGTGATTTATAGCCAAATCCCGAGAAGGACTCCTGAAGAAATAAATGCGCTTGTAATTGACCGAATTGTAAATCCGATTGTTGAGGAGTGCGGCGGAGATCTGATGTCGGTGAACCATAATTTAGTTCAGGGAATGGTGTACTGGTTGGCGGAACAGTGTTTTATCAAGTGGCATCACGGCGCAGCGGCGACATGACGCAACTCACCTACAACGAGGCCTTCGACCCCTATCATGCAGTCTTCAGATTCATGAGACTGCACCTAGCTTGCGATATCAGTGCCAGGTTGCCGTTCGACACTATGCGCATCTTGGACTTTTATCTTCTCTTCCCATTCCGGGTTCAAGCGATGAAGCTTTTCTCGAGCGATACGGGTTGGAGAAAGATAAGCAAATCCTATGAAAACCGGGCTCCATACGGCGCGATGCCGGATGACAGCACCATATTTGCCCGGATGGAACCTTTCCAACGGGCAGCGGCTGCCAGCCTCGTCCATAGTGGCCACCTAGCTTCCGATGCATGGGACTTGAACGAGGTTAAATTTACGACGCATGCGCTTCCAGCAACGGTGTCGGTGCGCTGTTCAGAACTGAACACCCACATGAAGGACGTCGTCGACATTCTGTGTCAGATCAAGGCGCGTTACCCCCTCGGAGGCCGTGACGGGCTGAAGGATAGAACAGGGCTTTTGGAGTACCGTTATGATTCGGTATGATCCCTGTCTCATTGTTAAGCGCCTTGTTGTGAAGCGCGGAGCCTCGATCTTATACGACGAGGCGTTTCATAAGGGCGTCAATGTGGTCCGGGGAGACAATTCCTCGGGCAAATCGACGATCATGAACTTTCTTTTCTTCGGGCTAGGCGGCGATCTCGACCGCTCGGCTTGGAGTGAGCATGCGCTGTTATGTGAGCATGTGTGGCTCGAGGCGGAGTTCAATGGCAATCCGGCCGTCCTTCGCCGTCAGATTGATGTCGCGTCACAATCTGCGATGGAGATCTTTGGCGGGCGCTATGAGCAAGCTGTTTCGGCTCCAATCGAGGCGTGGCACCGATACCCTTACGCTCGCTCAAAAAACCAGGAGAGTTTCTCCCAAGCAATCTATCGCCTTCTCGACATGCCAGACGTCGCCGTGGAAGGCACCTCCAGCATCACGATCCATCAGATTCTCCGCCTTCTCTATGCCGATCAACTCTCGCCGACCGAGAGCCTTTTTCGGTTTGAGGGCTACGATCCAGAGAATCTGCGTGAAGCTGTAGGCAACCTGCTATGCGGTGCGTTCGACACCGAAATCTACGAACTGCAGCAGCTGAAGCGAACGAAGGAACGCGAATTAACAGAAGCGTCCGCTGAACTGAAGAGCATATTCAGGGTCGTTGGTGGTGGCGACGAGAGCATGACTCTCGATTGGATCGAGCAACGCCGAAAACGATTGGTCGAAGAACGTGACGCTGCCTCAGTCCAACTGCTGGTAGCCGAGGAGGCGTTCTATTCCAGTCAGTCGTCTGACAAGATTACACTTCAGGCTCAGAGGGAAGTCTATAAGCAGGTACAGAAACTGCAGGTCGAGATCCGCCAGAAGCAGGCCGACGAGGATTCCGTGGAATTCGAGCTCTCGGATTCGGCTGCCTTTATAAAAACCCTAAACGCACGTCTTGAGGCTTTGCGCGACGCTAACCTTGCCGCCGAGGTCGTTGGCACTGTTCGCTTTGGAACATGCCCGGCGTGTTACGCTGAGGTCGTTGATTACGACCATAAGGTTGAAGCATGCCACCTTTGCAAGACGCCGCTGGACACTGAACGTGCACGAGAGCGGGTTGTCGGGATAATCAACGAGCTTTCGATACAAGTAAAACAGTCCGAGCGTCTGCAGGACATCAGAGCCGAGCGTCTCAGAACCCATCAGGTTCAACTGAACGCGCTACAAGGAGCTTGGCAGCTTAAGGCCAAGGAACTGGCTGATATTAGTTCGGTGCCAACATCGAAAGCCCGCGAAGAAATTCGCGAGCTGCAACGAAGGCTCGGTTACATCGACAAATCGATCGAGGACATCGAAGCGCAAGTGAAACTTGCCAACAAAATCGGCGATCTATCGGCCAGAAAGTCCCAGCTGGATCAGGATATTCAGGCGCTGGTCACTCGCATTAGTGGCCTGCAGCTCAGCCAGACCGATCGCCTTCGGACCGCAAAGGCCAGCATTGAAAAGAACATCATCGAAATACTGCGTGGCGATCTGAAGCGACAGGATTCCTTCGAGAACCCGGAGCATGTGCAATTCTCATTCGCGAAAAACACGATCACGGTAGACGAGCACACCTATTTTTCTGCCAGTTCTCGCGTCGTGCTCAAAGCCGCGTTTCTGGTTGGCTTCCTCGAGGCTGCCCTTTATGATCCGCAGTTCCGCCATCCTCGGTTCCTCATGATCGATATCACTGAGGACAAGGGGATTGAGCAGGCACGAAGTCATAACTTCCAGAAGCAGGTGATCGAGATTTCTGACCAGGCGCCAGTCGAGCACCAGATCATCCTTGCCACTGCAATGCCCTGGCCTGGCATAAGGCCCGAGCTGTTTGTTGGGAGACATTCGACGCGAGAGCAAGGCACGCTGGGTTTTCTTCCGCGCAAGGTCGATGGCTCTGAGCAAGCCTAGGGAGCATCGATGGTGATCGCACAACCCGTTGAGATTGCCGGGCACCAATTTGAACGCAAGACAGATGCGCTGAAATTTATGAAGGTCATGCTCAACAGCTATCGTCCGGGGGACGCTGTAAGCGCGGCTGACGGAGTGTTTCTCGCAGAAGCGCTGAAACGTCACCCTGAGGCCAGCACCAAGATCGGGCCGGGCGTACGCAGCTTTGACGTGCGGTCGGCCGACTATGGAACTCAGTGCTTTTGGATATTGCGGATAGACGGCTCCGAGGAGCGGTTCTCTTACAAGAGCTGCGTGTAGCGACCATGACGGTGCATGAGCGCTTGAGCGGCCAATCAGGAGATCAGTGTTGAGCCAAACTGGTGCCGGTGCCCGCGCTCGGTCCGAGTTCATCGCTCCCGGCAAGACGAAAGATGATTGGAAGAAACTTTCCAAGCTCCTCGTGCCTGGCGGCGACTCCAATGTTTGGGCTGAAGCCTTCGACACTTATCTTCTCGCCAGACTGCGGAGCCGTTATCTCGGGCCTATAGAGATGGTACGGGACAAGGGCGCATGGGAAGGTGAAGGCTTCACGATCGTTTCGATTCAGTGCGCGCTGATCGAGTTTCTTGCGGCGACGCGTGCTGGGAAGAAATATAGGCACAAGAACGCCCAGCCTCCGCACGAATATCAAAGCAGCCGAAAACTTTTTGTCGATTTCCTGTTCCAGACGGCACCTTTCGACAAGTTGTTTTCTGAAGGGGAAGCGGAAGATTTTTATAGCAACGTTCGCTGTGCGCTCCTGCACGAGGCCAGAACGAAGGACGGCTGGATTATCTGGGTTACTGGTGCAGTTTCCGTCGATTGTCACAAGAAAATCGTCCATCGCGATAGCTTCCAAGCCGTTATCGAGGACTACATCGATGATTACGGCGTCGCATTGACGGCCGACGCATCGCTCCAGGAGGCCTTCATTAGAAAGTTTGACGATCTAGCCGCTTGATGACCCTGGCGCAAATCCGGCCCTAGATCCTGTGCGTTTGTATGTCCGCTTTTGCTCAGGGTCCGGCAAGGGGCGCAAAGCTGCCGATCATGTTACGGAAAGCGCACATCGGTTCCGAGGCAATACGGCCCATCAAAGTTTGTCCTCCGACAAAAGCCACGTGCGGTCAGCGGCCCGCCCGCCATTCCACCGCGTCCCGTTTTCTGCTTGAATATCCGCTCCACCACCCAGGAGCCTCGCCCATCTCCACCGATCCCATCGCCCCACTGCGCCAACGTTTCCTCACCCGCTGCGCCGATCAGCTCGCCGAGCTGAAGGCCATTGCGCTTCAGGCCACTCCCCTGCCCGGCAACGATCCGCTGATCCGGCTCGCCCATTCGCTGGCCGGCGCTGCCGGCACGTTCGGCTTTGCGGAGATCAGCGCGCGAGCCTCAGTTCTGGAGACGCTGCTCATCGAGCAGGCGGATGGCGGCGGTTCGCGCGGCGCTCGATGGTTTGATCGCGGACATCGAGCGAACGCTGGCGTGACATGGCGCTAGCGTGAGCGGGCCGGGCGCCTATTTCTTCGCGCCGCCGGGCAGATTGCCCGCATCGCCCGCGTTGAAATGATCGCCTTGGTCGGGCCGGCCATTTTTGGGAGCATCGCCTGCTTGTACCTGTCGTAACGGCAGTTTGCCCATGAGTGTGGTATTTTTGCCACCACAAATTCTCACAACCCCTGCTAGAACCTCGACGGGTTTTAACTTGGGGTTCTGAATCATGCTTCTTCGTATTTCCGCGAAATCCGTTTTGTTGGGCGCCGTTTCGGCCGTCGCTTTGATGTCGGCCGCGCAGGCCGCCGACGTGGTCCAGGAGCAGGCGGCTCCGGGCTTCAACTGGAGCGGCGTCTATGTCGGCTTCGGCGTCGGCGCCGGCGCCAATGTTCACAAGCTCAGCAGCGATTTTGTGCCGGGCCTTTCGCTGAACGGCATCGGCGGCGAAGGCGTCTACGGCCAGGCCACCGTCGGCTACGACTATATGGTATCGCAGCGCTTCCTGCTCGGCGGCCTGATCGACGCGCATGTCGGCACGATCAAGACTTCGCTCGATGCCGGTGGCTTCAATGCCGATATCAAGGAAACTTACGGCTTCGATGTTGGCGTTCGCGCCGGCTACCTGTTGACGCCGACCACGCTGGGCTATGTCCTGGGCGGCTATGCCTGGCAGAAGTACAAGCTCGACACCAATGCCGGCTTTGGTTTCGATTGGGATCAGGGCGGCTACTTTGTCGGCGCCGGTGTCGAAACGGCTATCAGCAGCAACTGGACGCTGAAGGGCGAGTATCGCTACACCCGCTTCAGCACCAACGACAGCCTGCTCTCGGATGCCGGATTGCCGGCACCGGACGGCACGCTCAACCTGGACACCTCGCGCCATACGTTCGAGGTCGCCGCCAGCTATCGCTTCAACGCCAATGATGGCGGCGGCGCCAGCTTCGAGACGCCTTCCTACAACTGGACCGGCTTCTATGTCGGGGGGGGGGGGGGGGGGGGGGGGCGGGGGG